>CAMQVM010000079.1 GCA_947038135.1 uncultured Rikenellaceae bacterium | reverse complement strand
TGAGATGGTTACCTATAAATAGACAGAACACCCAATTAGAGAGTGTTCTGTCTATTTATAGCAACTTAACAACGGGTTTAATTTAAATTGATAGGTAGACCCTATTTCTTCTGCCTAGCAATTCCGTTAGCTTTCTTGCGAGCTTTATACTCAGCTTTCATCTTTGAAGCCCCTGAAGCAGTCCTTCCTTTTTGCTTACGAGGAGTAGAAGCCTTATATTTCGTTGGTTCTGCATCCTCGTCTTTGCCTTTCTTGAAAACTATACCTTCAGTCTTTAACTTGTCTAAATCTATTGCCATTTTCTAATTGAATTTTTTAATGGTGAATATATATCGCCTATCTGTTTTAAACGCTAGTTAAATTTATAGAGCCAAATATATATTGACAAAGATAGGCAAAATTTTTATCTTTACCAATATTTAGGGCGATTCACAAAACATAGCTTGCAAATCGCCCTTTTTAGTTTTAGTTATAAAGTCACTTTTAGCACAAATTATATATCAGTGAGCTTTTGTAACTCATATTAATCATGTACTTAGCTTAACCCCTCGATAACACCATCTACAATATCAATATTGATAGCATTTGGTACTTTAGGAAGTCCTGGCATACGCATTATCTCGCCCATTACTACAACAATCATCTCTGCTCCGCTATTGATAATTACATCACGTACTTTAAGCTCAAAATCTTTAGCTACTCCGTATGCTTTAGCATTATCTGAGAACGAGTATTGTGTCTTAGCGATACAAATAGGGTAGTGTGACAACCCAAGTGTATCTATTTGCTTGATTTTTCGCTCAGCGATGTTGGTGTAGGTTACATTGTCTGCACCATAAGTATACTCTGCTACCTTTTTTATCTTTGTCTTAATTGTGTCATTTACCTCGTAGGTGTGTATTAGAGGTTTCGATGGGTTATTCTTAATAGTATCTGTCACAAGAGTTGCAAGCTCTATGCCACCATCACCACCTTTGGCAAAACCGTCATTAACTGCAAAACCAACACCTATTTTAGCGCAGTGAGTACGAATTAGCTCCACCTCTTGGTCGGTATCTGTATAGAATCTGTTTAATGTAACAATAACTGTTTGTCCGTAAGCTTGAAGGTTATCGATATGCTTATCAAGGTTTTCAAGCCCTTTCTCTATACCTTTAAGGTTCGGCTCTTTGATCTCTTTTTCGTTTACACCACCGTGCATTTTAAGCGCTGGAGCTGTTGCGATAAGTACTGTTACCTTTGGTTGGAGCTTTGCACGACGACATTTAATGTTGAAAAATTTCTCTGCTCCAAGGTCTGCACCAAATCCTGCCTCTGTAATAGTATATTCACTATGCGACATAGCCATCTTTGTAGCAATTACTGAGTTGCAACCATGGGCTATATTAGCAAATGGTCCACCATGAATAAATGCGGGTGTATGCTCGGTTGTCTGTACGATGTTTGGCATAAGGGCATCTTTTAGAAGCACCACAATAGCACCTGCTACACCTAGATCCTTAACAGTAAAGGTTTTGTCGTCATAAGTAAATCCAAGGGTGATATTCTCAATTCTATAACGTAAATCGTCGAGTGATGTTGCAAAACATACAATTGCCATTATTTCAGATGCTGGAGTTATGTCAAAACCTGTTTGTGTAGGTGTGCCATCTGCTGTTGTGCCTAACCCCGACACTATGTTACGAAGTGAGCGATCATTTACATCTATTACACGCTTCCATTTTACCTCTTTAAGGTTTGAACACTTGCCCTTATTCTGAAATAAGTAGTTGTCTAAAAGCGCTGTAATCATGTTGTGAGCTGAAGTGATAGCATGAAAATCGCCAGTGAAGTGTAGGTTTATATTCTCCATAGGTAGCACTTGCGAGTATCCACCCCCAGCTGCTCCTCCTTTCATGCCGAAGCATGGACCTAGTGATGGCTCACGAAGTGCAACAATAGCATTTTTACCGATCTTATTAAGACCTAAAGCTAATGATATCGACACGGTTGTTTTTCCGTTACCTGATTTTGTTGGTGTGATAGCAGTAACCAAGATTAGGTTGCTTTTATCAACTTTTTTTTGATCAATTAGATCAAGCGGAACTTTTGCTATATGCTTACCATAGTTGTATATCTGCTCAGTGTCTATACCAATTGAGGTACATATCTCATTGATATTTTTCAATGGAGTTTCTCTTGCGATCTCGATGTCTGTTTTCATATCTATATATCTATTTTAATGATTTATTAATTGTTCAGTTTTGTTTATAATGCAAAAATATAAAAAAATATTAACTATTTCAATTATTTTAACTATTTTAAAGTATTACTTTCTGATAAAAAAGGTTAAGTAGTAATTATTTCTCAACATAATGTTCCGTATATGTAGCTATAGCTCTCTATTGTGCCATCTTCCATATTTATGGAGTAATCAACTTTTTTAGGCTTACCTATCTTAAAATTAATATCATTTGAAAATATATCTCCTCCATAGCAAAAGGTATGGTACTCGCCATTTTCGCCGCATATATCTACACTTGCAGGGAGACTATCGATGAAATTTCTATCTATCTTCTTGCCAATACAGCTCTCATCAAGCGAGTTGGCATCTACTGTAACAACAATGTTTTTGAGCCCTGAAGCAATAAAATCATCCATCACCTCAGTTGTACTCATACCCCAAAGAGGTTCAACAACAATGATGCCGAGTGGTGATAGTTGTTTTTCTCGGTAATTTATAACATCTTTTAAGTGAATATCACCAAAGACAAAATGTGTAACACCGATACTCTTAAAATGCTCGACTGCTAAAGAGATAGAATTGGTGTAATCATCCATATCTCCATGTGGTGCAAGGTCTACTGTATACAGCTCTATACCAATAGCCGCAGCCTGTTTTTGAAGTAGTGAGGTTGGTATATGGTGCATTGAAGACTCTTTTGTTTCACTATTTATAGATGTAAGAAGGGCGATAATGTCATACTCTTTGCTCTCTAGTGCCTTTTTTAGAGCAAGGGCAGAATCTTTGCCTCCGCTCCAATTAAATACAGCTTTTTTCATGTGTAGATAAATTCAATTTATTTTATAAAATCATATTTTAATGTTACAATATATAAAAGAGGGTGTCTCAAAACAAAATTTTGAGACACCCTCTTTTATATATTAGATAGATATCATAATCATTACTCTATCCTGCCGTGGCACGCTTTGTATTTCTTTCCGCTACCACAATGACAAGGATCATTACGACCAACTCTCTTCTCTACCTGAATAGGCACAGGTTTAGGCTTTTCAACAGGCTCATCATCGGCAGTAAATACCTCATGGCGTGATGCACGTAGGTTGCTACTGTCAATCTTATGCTTCTCTGCGGTGTCATTAATCTTCTCGGTAGCACCACTGTCTCTTACAGGAATAAAGGCTCTAAGAAGCATTGCAAGAGTCTCTTTGTTGATTCTCTCGAGCATTGTACTAAACAGGTTGAAACTCTCGAACTTATAGATAAGTAGTGGGTCTTTCTGCTCATAAGTAGCATTTTGCACTGACTGCTTCAAATCGTCCATTTCTCGAAGATGCTCTTTCCAGTTGTCGTCGATAGTAACCAACATAACAACCTTACATAGTGCTTTGTATATCTCATTACCACTGGTTTCACAAGCCTTCTTTAGGTTAACCGATATGTTATAACCTTTTACACCATCTGTTATAGGAATGGATATATTTTGGAATGTAGCACCATGCTCTTCATATACTTGATTTAATACAGGTGTAGCGACTGCTGCGATTGTTGTAGCCTTGCGCTTCATAGCCTCTTGTATATCTTTATGTAGGCGCTCAACAAAATCTGCATCTTTTATGCTTGAATACTCTTTTTCTGTAACAGAAGTTTCAATAGATAGGTCACGCATAAGGATAATCTTAAACTCCTCGTATATGTTATGACGGTGATTCTCAACAAATAGACCCATAAGATCATATATCATATTGTCAAGGTCAACCTCCACTCTCTCTCCATAAAGGGCATTTCTACGCCTTGTATATATAACCTCACGTTGTGAGTTCATTACATCATCATACTCTAAAAGACGCTTACGGACTCCAAAATTGTTCTCCTCTACCTTCTTTTGTGCACGCTCAATAGCACGGTTCATCATGCCTGCTTGAATAGCCTCACCATCTGTGTGTCCCATTCTATCCATTACATTAGCGATACGCTCAGTACCAAAAAGGCGCATTAAGTTATCCTCTAATGAAATAAAGAATTGAGATGATCCTGGATCACCCTGACGACCTGCACGACCACGAAGCTGACGGTCAACACGTCGAGAGTCGTGGCGCTCTGTACCAATGATAGCCAATCCACCAGACTCTTTAACTTCCTTAGAGAGCTTGATATCTGTACCACGTCCTGCCATGTTGGTAGCAATGGTAACCTGAGAGCTATAACCTGCCTCTTGGACTACTAAAGCCTCTTGAGCGTGTTTCTTTGCATTAAGCACATTATGCTTTATGCCTCTAAGCTTTAGTGAACGGCTTAATAGCTCAGATATCTCTACTGATGTAGTACCTACAAGAACAGGTCTACCTTTAGATACTAAATCTGTAATTTCATTAATTACAGCAGCATACTTCTCACGCTTTGTCTTAAATATTAAATCATTACTATCATTACGTATTATATCACGATTGGTAGGGATAACAACAACATCAAGCTTATATATATTCCAAAACTCACTCGCTTCAGTCTCAGCAGTACCAGTCATACCTGATAGCTTATGATACATTCTAAAGTAGTTTTGAAGAGTTACAGTAGCAAATGTTTGTGTTGCAGCCTCAACCTTAACAGACTCTTTTGCCTCAATAGCTTGGTGTAGACCATCAGAGTAGCGGCGACCATCCATAATACGTCCTGTCTGCTCATCTACAATCTTAACTTTATTGTCTATAACAACATACTCGGTGTCTTTTTCAAACATAGCGTATGCTTTAAGCAGCTGGTTTACTGTATGTACACGCTCGCTCTTTAGAGAGTAGTCTGATAGAAGCACATCTTTTTGCTTTGCTAGATCTTCAGGTGCAAGGTTAGCTTTTTCAATATCTGCAATCTCTGAGCCTATATCAGGTAGTACAAAGAAAGTAGCATCTTCAACAGATTTAGCTAGCTCCTCATGTCCTTTATCTGTAAGGTCAACAGAGTGCATCTTTTCATCAATAACAAAATGTAGCTCATCAATAATCTCAGGCATACGCTTGTTATTCTCTGACATATATACATTTTCGGTCTTCTGAAAAAGAGTTTTTACACCCTGCTCACTCAAATATTTAATAAGTGGCTTATATTTAGGTAGAGCCTTGTGTGCACGATAGAGTAGTATACCTCCCTCTTCTTTCTCATCTGCTGATATTTTCTTCTTTGCATCTGAAAGAAGCGTTATAACAGCAAGTTTTTGTAGAGCGAATAACTTTTGTATATATGGGTTATACTCCTCATATAACTGATCATCGCCTTTTGGCACAGGACCAGATATGATAAGTGGTGTACGTGCATCATCTACCAAAACTGAGTCAACCTCATCAACGATAGCAAACTGATGCTTGCGCTGCACTAGGTCATCTACTGATGTTGCCATGTTATCACGTAGGTAATCAAATCCAAACTCATTATTTGTACCGTATGTTATATCGGCTAAATATGCGCTACGTCGCTCGTTAGAGTTTGGTCGGTGGCGATCTATACAATCAACAGTTAATCCATGAAACTCAAACATTGGTCCCATCCACTCACTATCACGCTTAGCAAGATAGTCATTAACAGTTACCACATGTACCCCCTTGCGAGAAAGTGCATTTAAAAATATAGGAAGTGTTGACACAAGAGTTTTACCCTCTCCTGTAGCCATCTCAGCTATTTTACCTTTATTTAATACTATACCACCAAAAAGCTGACTGTCATAGTGAACCATATCCCACTTTGTCATGTTACCTCCAGCTACCCAGCTAGTATTAAAAGTAGTCTTGTCGCCATCGATAGTAACATACTCTCTTTTAAGTGCCATCTCTCGGTCGGCATCAGATGTAGTAACTATAACAGTTTCGTTTTGTGAAAAACGCCTTGCAGTATCTTTCATAATAGCAAAAGCTTTCGGAAGTATCTCTAAAAGCACCTCTTCAATAGTCGAGTCAATGCTCTTTACTAGTGCATCTACATCGTTAGATATAGACTCCTTTTGATTCACTGTAAGTTCTGAATTGTTCTCAAGACTTGCTTTTAATTCTACAATTTTCGCCTCGTCTGCAGCTATTGCTTCTGAAATAATTTTCATAAGGTTGATGCTTGCTTCTCTCAATTCATCATCCGTAAGAGATTGAATAGTAGGATATACCTCTTTTATTCTCTCAATATAAGGAGCCACCTCCTTTTTGTCTTTATCGGTCTTCGAGCCAAAAAATAGCTTGATTAGACCTGCAACAACATTACTCATAATTTAGTTATATTTTATTTGTATTTTATATCTATTTTTTATCAATTTGCCTTAATTTTACACGCCAAAAAGATTCCAAATGTAACTATTTTTATATTAAAAAGCAACTAAATGAAAAAAAAATTATATTTTTTATGTAATCAACCATAAATTTTATAACTTTGCACCTAAGAAATTAATTAAAAATTATTTGATATGGGAAGAGCTTATGAATATCGTAAGGCACGAAAAATGAAACGTTGGGGTAATATGGCTAGAGTCTTTACTAAAATAGGCAAAGAGATTGCTATTAGTGTAAAGTCTGCTGGACCTGATCCTGCAACAAACACTCGTTTGAGGGTTATTATCCAGAATGCCAAACATGCCAATATGCCAAAAGAGAATGTGGATAGAGCAATTAAGCGTGCGGTAAGTAAAGATACCGAACACTACAAAGAGATGGTATATGAAGGATATGGTCCTTTTGGCATCGCTATACTTGTAGAAACTGCTACTGATAACACTACTCGTACAGTAGCAAATGTTCGAAGTTATTTTAACAAGGCTAACGGCTCG
>CAMQVM010000078.1 GCA_947038135.1 uncultured Rikenellaceae bacterium | reverse complement strand
TCTTTAGTAGCCTCAAAAAGCTTTATACCTGCCCTCTCATCGGGGTTATTTGATAGATAACGCATCTGCTCAAAGGCCTCTTTATACTCATTATTGCTCCATACATCAAAGTCATCTAGGCAGGTATATATATTATCAAGAAGCACCTTAACCTCCTCAGCAATAGTAGAGGCACTAGCTAGCTCACTTGGAAAGCTACGCTCTTTACACCTGCCAAAGCAAGAAACATAATCTTGACGTTTTGTCGCTTTGCCTTGAGCTACTGAATCAAACCTCTCATCTTCGTCACTTAGCAAACCATATAAATATAGTATATGTGCACCATACAACGCATTAATATCTACCCCCGAAGGTGATAAAGGGTCAAGATCAAGCAGACGAAGCTCTAAATAAGATGGGGTACCATTATCTTTAGATAAAAACTTCATTCTTACAGGCAGATAGAGCTCTTTTGCAGAGCTTAATTTACCCTGCTCAACCAACAACTCAACATCTTTTTGGTATGCTTCTACTGAGTAGAAATCGAGTGTATAATCCTCTTTGTTACGATATCCTAATGGACCAGACCTTAAACTAATTCCTGCACCACACTCCATCGGGCTCTCTTCACCAGTAGAGAGTGATTTAACCCTAAAATTGCGCTCTGCGATGGGTGTTTCGCCAAACATCCACACCACCAGCCACCGATGCTTCATAAACTGCCTAAGTATCTTTAAGTACACACTCTCTTTCAGCTCTGCAATAGATACATTTTCTTTAGATTCTTTATGTAGGTACTCGAAAAAAGCCTCTGTAAAAGACACATTAAAATGAATACCACATATCAACTGTCGATGTTTCCCATAAGTTGCTGCAATAGACTCACGATAGAGTTCAAACTCATTATCTTCTTGATATTTAGCAACTGGTATCAACCCCTCTTTAGGAAGAATAGGAGGTAAACTTTGTGGCCACAACAGCTCATCACCAATCTCATCACTCACAACACTGTGGAGCGTATGTACAAAATCACAAGCTTCTTTTATAGATGCTAGCGGAGGTGTAATCATCTCTATTTGACTCTCCGAGAAATCTGTTGTAATAAACTGATTGCCTGTTTTACTGCCAAAGATAGCAGGGTGAGGAGTCAATGCCAATTCACCATCTTGTGTAACTCTTAAATTCTCTTTTTCCAGCCCAAACAGACCATCAAGCAGAAGCGACTTTGCGTTTTTTAATATTGAATATTCAATCATAGTTATAATAAAAGTAAATTAATCAATCATTTGTGTTAACTGCTCTTCCATCTTAGATAGTTTAGCAGCCCTAAATCTATACATAACAGCTGAAACAAGCCCTTTAGCGATACTAGTTATTGCGATGCTCCACCAAATTCCATTAACACCAAGCGAGGTAGTACTCAACCATATAGCTAATGGTATACGTAAAGAGGTGAATACAACACTTATAGTAGCAGAATATTTTGTCAACCCTTGCCCATTATACACTCCACCAGTAACCATCTCTAAGCACATAAATAGCTGCGACACTCCTACTATTACAAGGTAGTTACTACCTATTTCAATAGTTTTAGGATCAGTCACAAATATACCTAGCAGATACTCTGGCGCAGCAATAAATAAGATAGTGCTAAGAACACCCACAACACCCACAATTTTCAAGGAAGAGAAATATAGGCGATCTATCTGTTTAAACCTGTTAGCCCCAAATGCCTGCCCAGTCATAATAGATACAGATTGTTGCATACCACCAACCAACATAAAGGTGATACTCTCTATTTGAAGACCCAGCTTTTGTGCAGCAATAGCATCCACTCCCCACTTAGACACCAGCCTCCCTATAACAATTGCAATAAGCGTAAACAACACACGTTGAGTAGCTCCAGGAAACCCTACCTTTAAGAGTGACATGATACTAGCTTTATCAACATACCTAAAAGCAAACTTCACAAGACGCTGCCTATATATAATAGCATAGAAGTAGACAAGAGATACAAATCGAGATAGCACAGTAGCCCAAGCTGCTCCTTCCACCCCACCATCTAATACTAGAATAAATATAGGGTCTAAAGCTAAATTGATAATATTTCCATACAACACCGCACGAAAAGAGAGCTTTGTTTTTCCTCGAGCATTTAAAATGGCTGTAAAGGTTATGTTGATAAATGAGATAACGACACCAATAGAGCATATACGTAGGTAGGCAATAGCATTTTCATTAACCCACTGGCTATCCATATTAAAAAAACCTATCAGCTCATTTGAGAAAAGCAGGAGCACCAAAGTATACACCACCCCCAAAACTATCGCCATAACCATAGCTGCCGATGCATATTTATGCCCTAACAAAGCTTTCTTAGCACCAGTAGCTTGTGATATTTTCACCATCGCACCGACCGATATTATACCCGATATAGCCCACCCTAGATTCATAAAAAAAGATGCGCTACCAACTGCTGCAACTGCATCACTACCAATTTTACCTACCCAAAACATATCGGTTATATTATATGCCATCTGCAAAAGAGATGCTAAAACAATTGGTAATGCTAATTTTATTAAGCTATTGGTTGTATCATTTAAGGTGAATATTTTTTTCATAGTTGAAATATATGGTAATATTTATTGTAAAGTTAATACTGTTAACAATCAAAAATGATACCTTCTATTTAAGATCATCTTCGCAAAGATATAAGAAGATGAATATATCTATCACTACACCCTCTGTGCATTATTGGTTAACGATAATAAAGTACTATTTATTACTAACGTTTACAGTTTGTACTTGCTAAGTGTGTTGCAAAACTAAGAAAGATCTAAGCTAGAGAAGACAGCCTATAAATTTATATAATGCAAAGAATTGAGAGTTAGTATGAAAGCAACACCCTTTAATGATTTATACCTAACATCTAAAATGATACAGCATTTCGCAATTTTGCAACGGTCTCTTATTACACCAACTCAAAACTGAACATATTGAGAGTTTTTTAAAATTATATTGATTAACCCATTAATTTTACTATATTTGTATAATATTTAGTATTAAATTTAAAATAAAGTATATGACAAGCAAGTATTTTAACGACGAAACGAAAAGCCAAATTGCAGTTGTAGCAAGACAAGAGGCAAAGGCTGGTAAAAGCAACGAGCTGATTGCAGCGATTAAAGGATTAGTAGAAGATACACGTAAAGAGAGTGGTAATATATGCTACAATGTATTTCAGGATATAGAAGATCCTTCAAAAATTATTTTTTATGAAATATGGGCAAATAAAGCAGCATTTGATGCACACTGCGAAAGCAAGCACCTAAAATTATATGGGTCTACAATCGGCGAACTTGTTGTTGGCGAACTAACAATAGACCTTTACGAACGCTCAATTGCTCCAGCACCTACAAGCAGCGAAAATGGATTAGTTCTGTTTGCTCAAATAAAAGCACACGAAGGAAAAGCAGGTGAGCTACAAACGATCCTTGAAGATTTAATACCACTTACTCTTGCAGAAAAAGGAGCCGAGCATTATGAGCTACACAAGCAAAAGGGTGAAGAAAACAACTTTTTGTTTCACGAAACTTGGACAACTGTTGCAGACTGGGACGCTCATATGCTAACAACCCATCTGATAGAGTTTTTGAACATTATAAACGATTATGTTGCTGGAGGAATCAACGTTTCTAAAACAAAAGTGATCTTTTAAGTTATTGCCACCCAATATAATTTTTTCGACTAAAGGTAATAAGAAGATTACAGGTGTGGCGACTAATGAAATAAAAAACAGACTTGAATCTAGTATTTAGGTCTGTTTTTTTATTTTTTACAAATTACACCAGCAAACAACGCAAACACAACCATCTGATTATATGGCACATATATAGCTATCTGATAAATACAGGCTATTGTTTATCACTTAGTTTGTGTAAATCATAAATTAAATGCTATCTTTGTAAGATATAAAAGACAGATTTAATGTGAGATATGTTTTTTATAATTATTATCATCTCACAAAATAATGATACACATCTTAGATGACATTTGACAATTTAGATTTAATAGAGCCTATAAAGAGGTCTCTAGTAGACGAAAACTACACAACACCGACACCAATTCAAGAGAAAGCCATTCCTCTTATTTTAGATGGCTATGATTTGCTTGGGTGTGCACAGACGGGAACAGGTAAAACTGCCGCTTTTTCAATTCCCATAATTCAACATTTATGCACAGATTCGTCTTCAAGACAATCTTCAGACATAAAAGCATTGATTTTAACCCCAACACGTGAGCTAGCTATACAAATCAACGAGTGCTTTACTTCGTATTCTCGCTATACCAATTTACGTCATACAGTAATATTTGGTGGTGTTAAGCAACGATCTCAGACAGATGCACTTGCAGCAAAGGTTGACATACTAATTGCAACACCTGGGCGACTAATCGACCTAATAAATCAAGGGTTTGTAAAACTCAACAGATTGGAATTTTTCGTACTTGATGAGGCAGACCGTATGTTAGACATGGGTTTTATTCACGACATAAAAAGAATACTTCCTCTGCTTCCTAAGCAGCGCCAGAGTCTATTTTTTTCAGCAACAATGCCTCCTCTAATAGAGAAGCTAGCAAATACAATCTTAACGAATCCTAGAAAAGTCGAGGTTACCCCTGCTTCATCTACGGTAGAGAAGATAGATCAACACCTATACTATGTTGAGAAGAGCGATAAGCCTGATCTTCTTATTGACCTATTGCAAGACCGCAACATGAAGTCTGTATTAGTATTTACTCGTACGAAGCATGGTGCAGATAAGGTTGCTCGTATTTTAGCTAAGGCTAATATCTCTACTGGTGTGATTCATGGAAATAAAAGCCAAAATGCACGTCAAAAAGCACTAAGCGACTTTAAAGACCATGCTATTAGAGTACTTATAGCTACTGATATTGCAGCACGTGGTATCGATGTAGACCATCTAACCCATGTGGTGAATTATGAGCTTACTGATGTGCCTGAAACTTATGTACACCGTATTGGTCGTACTGGTCGTGCTGGTAGAGACGGTGTAGCATATTCATTTTGTGATGCTGAAGAGGGGCTACTACTCAAAGATATTGAGAAGCTTATAGGTTTTAATATTCCTGTAGCTGGCGGTCGTCCTTTTAGTCGTGAAAGCATAAATAGTGCTGTTGCAAAAAAGAATTTAGCTAAACAAGAGAATATTAGACAACGTACTGAAAGCCGCAGAAATGGATCTTCTAATTCATCACGTGGTGGAGCACCTAAAAGAGACTCTTCAAGAGGCGATTCTCATAGTACTGAGTCAAGTAGATCTTCAAGACCTAAGAGTAATAACAACCGACCTAGCTTTAGAAGAGATAATAACAGATAGTAATCATTAATCTCTCCTTAAGCATACAAAATAGAATCAAAGGCATAACAAAATATTAATTTTGTTATGCCTTTGATTCTATTTTGTATGTCAACCATATTACACAAATAAACCACCTTGAAATATTCAAAGTGGTTTATTTGTGTATTCAAACTAAAAGCTTAAGCTTCTAATAATCATTACATATCTAAACTTTAGTTAGCGCTTACTGAATCATCAGAATCGTTAAAAGTTGCATCACTAAATGCTAGAAGAGGTAAAAAGATAAAAGGTAGAAGTGCCATACCAATACCGAAGTTCTTTGTTTTACCAAATTTAGGCGCTAATTCCATGAAAACTAAGATCCATCCAAAAGGAATAAAAAATAAAACTACCCAGAAAATAGGCTTTTTGATCATCTCTACAAGAACAATCATGTTGTAAATAGGCACGATACACGCCCATCCTGGCTGGTTAGCTTTTACAAAAAGTTTCCAAAGAGAAACAAGACAAATAAGACCTACTGCTAACTGAATAATACTAATAACTGTGTTCATTTTTTTTAAATTAATTGATTAATAATGATATTTAATGGTACAAAGATACAAAATAATTCGGAATAACATAATAATATTCGTTTTTATTTAAAATAACACCAAAAAATTATATTAACGTATTGTTAAAACACCTAATTGTTTTATATAGAAATAGCAAATATTATAATAAAATTAATTACCTTTGTCACATATAAATATTAATCCTTATAATATGTTTAACAAACAAGATTTACAACAGTTAGAAAATAAAATTATATCTCCTAAAATAGTAAATGAGCAACTATTATCTTTTGTGCAAGGATTTCCTTTTTTGCAACTAGCTGGTTCTGCCTCAGTAAATAGAGGCATATCAGCTTTTACTCAAGAGCAGCAAAATGAATATATAGATGAGTGGTCAAACTACCTAGATCAAAACAAAAAAATTGTTAAATTCGTGCCTGCATCAGGAGCAGCAAGTCGTATGTTTAAAGAGTTATTTGAGTTTCTATCTGCTCCATATTCATACCCTACATCTGAATTTGAAAAAACTTTTTTCGACAACCTTCAAAATTTTGCTTTTTATTTAACATTAGATGAAACTTGTAAAAAAAATGAAAATAAAAGCATCAAAGAACTTATCACGTTAGGTGAATATAAAGCGATAGTTTCTAATCTGCTAAACGAAAATGGACTAAATTATGGTAGTCTTCCAAAAGGTCTACTTCAGTTTCATAGCTACGACACTTTTGTACGCACAGCTATGGAGGAACACTTGGCTGAGGGTGAAAGATATGCAAAGTCTAACAACGGAGAGGTTAACATCCATTTCACCGTTTCGCCAGAGCATCTACCACTATTTAAAAAGTTAGTTTTAGCAAAGAAAGAGGAGTATGAAAGATCATTAGGTGTAAAATATATAATAACATTTAGTGTCCAAAAATCAAGCACTGACACTATTGCAGTCGACCCAGGCAATAATATTTTCAGAGATAATGATGGCAACATGGTGTTTCGCCCAGGTGGACATGGTGCACTTATTCAAAACCTTAATGATATTGATGCAGATATAGTATTTGTTAAGAATATAGATAATGTAGTGCCTGACAACTACAAGCCAGCCACTATTGTGGGCAAAAAACTTATTGGTGGTGTATTGGTGTCACTTCAAAAAAGAACATTTAGAT
>CAMQVM010000077.1 GCA_947038135.1 uncultured Rikenellaceae bacterium | reverse complement strand
TAAAAACCATACCTAAATAGTTGAACATAAGTATATTTAACGTTTTGCGAATCTCTTTAGATAGTTATATTTAACTCCCTATTAACATCAATTGTTGCATTTGAAATGTGTGATATTGTTTATGTTATAAAATCTTAGTTTGAGCAGGTACAAACTTATCGCTTCTTTTAGGATAAACACCCTTTAATAGAGACCCTTTTTTAACGACTAATTTATATAATAGGTTTATACCTTGCTTGTCGAGCATAGGGCTGCAAATAAGCTGTTTAAGCGCACTGTTTCTGCTTATATCAAGCATTGTTAACTGATTGTTTGAACAATCTAACTCATCTAACAACAAATTTTGACTTGTATTAAGAGAGGTTAATTTATTGTGAGAACAAACTACAATCTCTATTTTAGCATTTTGGTTAAGATTAAGAGAGGTTAACACATTATTGTTACACACCAAATCTTCAAGATTTGAGTTGCTGCTAACATTTATAGAGGCTAATTTATTATTAAAACAGCTGATCCATATAAGCGCCTTACATCCTGTTACATCAAGAGATGTTAGGTCGTTATCATTACACATCAACTCTTTTAATGCCGTGCAGCCCGTAGCATCAAGAGTGGTTAAAGCATTATCTCCACACCATAACGACAATAAAGCTCTACTTGAGCTTACATCAAGAGAGGTTAAGCCATTATAACGGCAATCTAAACGCTTTAATGCCTTGTTTGAACTTACATCAAGAGCTTTTAATTCGTTATTACGACAATCTAAATGCTTTAATGCTCCGTTTGACCTTACATTTAAAGCTGTTAATTTATTACTATGACAAGTTAAATCATCTAACAACTTATTTAAGCTTACATCAATAGATACAAGCTGGTTAGAGCTACAATCAAGCTTCTCTAAGTTGGTAAATTGTTCTATTCCTGATAGTGTTTTTATATCTTGGTTCGAGCAGTATATTGCAGATACTGACAATGTTTCATATTTAGATAACTTACCATCTTCATTAGCATCAAAATTACCTAATAAATATTTTTTGAAGTTAGCATCGGGTATTGCGTTACCACCAAAGCAAGTGGTAGAAAATATGGTAAATAGGGTAGTCGCAACTAGTAAAATAGATCTCTTATTTTTCATACGATTATTAAAATATTAATATTATAAATACTCTTTTAGGCATATACCTAAATTACTAACCCCGAAAATGAGCTGATAGTTCAATCTTCGGGGTAGTTATATCAATGTGGGTAGATTAACTGTTATGCATAAGTAAATTACTTAACAACAACAAGATAGTAGTTTTTCTTACCCTTTTGTAGCAATAGATACCTACCTGCAATAAGCTGCGATGGTAGTATAACCTGCTCGCCGTCGGTGACCTTGTCTTTGTTAATCATTATACCACCTCCTTGAATAAGCCTACGAAGCTCACCTTTAGAAGCAAACACCTTGCAACTATCAGTAAACAGCTCAATAAAGCTCTTTTTAGACTCTAATTCAGCCTTAGAAAGCTCAAACTGTGGAACACCCTCGAAAATTTGTAAAAGTGTCTCTTCGTCAAGGTTTTTAAGTGCCTCAGATGTAGATCCTCCAAACAAAATAGATGATGCCTCTACCGACTTATTGTAATCCTCTTCAGAGTGTACCATAATTGTTACCTGCTTTGCAAGCTCCTTTTGTAGTGCTCGTTCGTGAGGTGTAGCATCGTGTTGTGCTGTGATAGACTCAATTGTAGCCTTATCAAGCATAGTGAATATTTTAATATACTTTTTAGCATCTTCGTCGCTTACGTTCAACCAAAATTGGTAGAACTTATAAGCAGAGGTATAGCGCTTATCTAGCCATATATTGCCCGATTCAGTCTTTCCAAACTTAGTGCCATCAGCCTTTTTTATAAGCGGACAAGTAAGACCAAAAGCCTCTTTACCAAGTTTTTTTCTTATTAGCTCTGTTCCTGTTGTGATGTTGCCCCACTGGTCTGATCCTCCCATTTGAAGTTTACACCCTTTAGTTTCGTAAAGGTGCACAAAGTCGAACCCTTGAACCAGCTGGTAGGTAAATTCGGTGAAAGACATTCCCTCGCCCTCGCTCGAAAAACGCTTTTTCACAGAGTCTTTAGCCATCATATAGTTGACAGTAATAAGCTTACCAATATCACGAATAAACCCTAAGAAGCTCTGCTCCTTCATCCAATCGTAGTTATTTACTAGCTCTGCTGCATTTTTGGCATCACTAGTAAAGTCCATAAGGTGGCTTAGCTGCTTGTGTAGCCCCTCTTGGTTTATACGTAACGAATCTTCGTTTAGCAGGTTGCGCTCTAACGATTTGCCCGATGGATCACCAATCATACCCGTAGCACCTCCTACCAATACAATAGGCTTGTGCCCACACACTTGAAAATGCTTAAGTATCATTACACTAACTAGGTGTCCGATGTGTAGAGAGTCTGCCGTTGGGTCAATACCTACATAGGCAGAGGTCATCTCTTTTTTTAGTAACTCGTCTACTCCTGGCATGATATCTTGAACCATACCTCTCCATTGTAGCTCCTCTATAAAATTCATATAATTATTATTTTTATTATTTTATTTACTATCTATCTTCATTAAGTACAAAAAATTGCAAAGGGCACGTTGAAAATAGAGCCTCTTAACAATCCAAGAGAGAAATAAACTACTATTTGTCAATAGATTGTGTTATTCTCATTGCACAGAAATTAGGTCCACACATTGAGCAAAAATCGTTCTCTTTACCAGTATCTTTAATCATTTCATAGTGATACTCACGTGCCCTTGATGGGTCAAGCGATAGGTTAAACTGATCGGTCCACCTGAAAGAGTAGCGTGCTTTGCTCATCTGCAAATCTCGCTCAGCTGCTCCTGGGTGCCCTTTTGCTATATCTGCGGCGTGTGCTGCTAGCTTAAATGTCACTACACCCTCACGGACATCATCTTTGTTAGGCAAAGATAGATGCTCTTTACGTGTTACATAGCATAACATTGCTGTGCCTTGCCATGCAATCATAGCTGCACCAATTGCTGAGGTGATATGATCATAACCTGCACCAATATCGCTAACTAGTGGTCCAAGAGTGTAGAATGGAGCATTATGGCATATCTTCTCTTGAAGCTCCATATTCTCTTTTATCTTATGCATAGGCACATGACCTGGTCCCTCGATAATAACCTGCACATCGTGCTTCCAAGCAATTTTTGTAAGCTCACCCAAAATTTTTAGCTCGCCAAATTGTGCTTCGTCATTGGCATCGGCTATGCTACCTGGGCGTAACCCGTCGCCTAACGAAAATGCTACATCATATTGCTTTAGCAGCAAACAGATATCCTCAAAATGGGTGTAAAGAAAGTTCTCTTTATCATTTATAGACATCCATTTTGCTAAGATAGAACCACCCCTTGATACAATACCTGTAACTCGTGCCTTAGCATTTGCTACAAACTCTTTTAACACCCCAGCATGGATTGTAAAGTAGTCAACACCTTGCTCACACTGCTCTACAAGGGTTTCACGATATACCTCCCAAGTAAGATCCTCAACCTTACCATTAACCTTTTCAAGCGCTTGATACATAGGTACAGTACCAATTGGCACTGGTGTATTGCGAAGTATTGCCTCACGAGTAGCATGTATATTTAAACCTGTTGATAGGTCCATAACAGTATCAGCCCCCCAACGAATCGACCAAAGCGACTTCTCAACCTCATCATCAATAGATGATCCTAGTGCAGAGTTACCAATATTAGCATTTATCTTCACTAAGAAGTCTCGTCCAATAATCATAGGCTCACTTTCAGGGTGACACCTATTAGCTGGAATAATAGCCCTACCTTGTGCTACTGCATCACGGACAAACTCAGGAGTGATATACGACTCTTTAGCGCCTTGCGACTCACGAATAGATACATACTCCATCTCTTCGGTTATTACTCCTTGACGAGCATACCAAAGCTGTGTTTTGTAGCCACCATCTCTTGCAGCTCTCTTTTCGACCCACTGCTCACGAACCTTTACAATACCCTCTTTAGGGTTGCACACGTATCCCTGCTCGCCGTGGATACCTGTTGTATCGTATAGAAGTATGCTCTCGCCATTATTTAGCGAAACCTCCTTCATAGCCACTTTTATTGGGTGTATTACACCATCTTTATATACTTTTTTGCTGCTCTCTGCTGCAAAATCAAATAATATTTCTTTTTTCATTACTATACTAAATTATTTATAAATGTACTTATTTATTTATTTCACAAATATACTTATTAATTATCTTGTTGCCAAAAAAATAAGTTTAAAGTTTAAAATATGCCGTTAAAAATATTTTATTCCTCTGTTTTTAAATAGCATAAAACCTATATTCAAGGTGACGTAATTCTCTGCCATACTGCTGTTTTTGATAGAGTAGTGCGAGTAGTTAAGGCTTATAGGTCCTATTGGCGATTGGTACACTATTGATGATGCAAAGACGTACCTCAATTTTTCAATTACATCTTCATATTTAGTGATATCAGGGTAGAACAGATAAAATTCGTTTTTCATATATAGGTTATCATTCCACTCAATAATAGGTTTAACACCAACAGCTGCATACGAAGTGTTGTGGTACTCAGGAATAAAAAGCGTGTGTGAATGCTCTGTTGGGTAGAAGCCTGGAGCCACAAGCTTTGTTGCATAGCTGCTCGACATACCTGTTGTGCTTGTATATATAGCCTCAAAAGAGTATCCAAGGGTGAAATGTGTTGACACTGGCGTGTATTTTTCTCTAAATAGAGACAGCCCAAACCACACCTCACGCTGCTTAATGATGCGGGTAAATGGATTTCCTGATATATCGATAAAACCAGGGGTATATTCATCGCTGCCATATACCAATAGTAAATTAATTGACTGCTTAATACCCCTTGTAGCGTATGCCTTATAATTAAGCGAATTTCGGCTAATAGTACTACTTATGGTGGCATAATTCAGCCTGTTTTTATTATATCCTGCTTGCGGGTTTGAGCTATTGTAAGAGTCATAATCATATTTATCTTGCCCTATGGAGGTTCTAAACTCAAGCTTAGATTTTGGGTCTAACGGAAAACCTATTGCTGAGCTAAGATAGATGCCATTAAACCGTGAGTAGTCGAAAACTCTATTAGCAAATGATGACCGCTGGTTGTTGCCTCGTCCATAATCTTGAAAGGCATAATTTAATGTCGAGTTGATGTAAAAAGGAAGCTTCTTAGCATAAAAATTTTGTCGGGCAGAGACTTCTGCTGCTGAGTAAAAGTTACCTAGGTAGCCCGATGCCATATAGTTACTGCTGTATTTTCCTATTCGTGAGTAGCTAAACCCTAAATAGGCGGCATTTATATTGGTAGATGATATATTTATACCAGCCATTGCATTAAAACTATGACGGGCTGTCATGCTCATATATATCTTATAGTGACCAGTTAGTGGATTGTAGATAGCTGTAGGAAAACCTCCAGCTATCATCTCACCCTCAATAATTTTGAAATATTCTCTTTTGAAATCCTCAAAGCTTAATATAGCCCCCTCCTCAAAATTTAACTGCTCTTTAACATATTCGGTCTGTCTTTTGTTAAGCCCCACAATCTCGATCTCGTCTACTGCAAGCACGGGCACCTTTTCATTAAATTTTCGCCGCTTTACTACTAGCTCTTCTTTGGTAACCTCTCTTTTCACTCTTCGCTTGAGCTCAGGCATTGATAGCATTGCATCGTCATAGCCAAGCTTTACAACCTCTTTCGCCTTTGCGTAGTCGAGATATCCAATTCCAACATCACGCTGTATCTTTATACCTATCGAATCAGGCAGGTTATAATCTGTTTTTTCCATAGCAATAAGAGACATCTGTCCAGTTAAAGACGATGGGTCTACTGTTTCAGACACGCATATACTACCAATCAAAAAATCTGAATTAAACTCCCTAAGGTTATCTTTCCAAGGGAAATTGTTAAGTATTCCTCCATCATACATCATTAAGCTATCAACAACAATAGGACTAAAGACAAAAGGTATTGCCATAGACGAGCGTACAGCCTTACCAAGATCACCTTTACTCCATAGGTGCTCGGTGCGCCTGATAATATCTACCGAAACACACCTATAAGGAACAAACAATGAGTCGAAGTTGTAGTTGGCAGCAGCAGTTGGAGCTGCAAAAAACTCCATCAATGCAAGATCTAGCTGCAAAGATGGTATCATAGTATTAACATAGGTATTTTCTAATAGATTCTCTTGAATACTAACAGCGATATTATTATTTTGATCTTTTGATACATCGTCACCTGCTTTAGTAGACTTTTTCTTATATAATATCTTTCTCAAATTCATATCTAGCGAAACAACTGATCCGTCATTCTCGATTATTCGATAGTAATTTTGGTACTTCATTTCGATTTTTCCTGAAAGCCATGTTGTTACTTCACCAGAGCAAAATACATCCTCGATCTGTTTGATTGTCATGCCCGATGAGTACATAGCTCCCACTATTGCCCCCATAGATGTTCCTGTTATGTTATCGATAGGTATATTATTATCTTCTAATGCTTTAAGCACACCTATATGGTACATACCTTTTGCTCCACCTCCGCTTAATACCACCCCTACCTTCTGCGCATTGCAGATATTGATGCTGCAAATAATCACCAAAAAGACGCTAACTATTATGTTTATACGCTTACTCATTTCACTCTTTATTTTTTTAATATTCTATTTTACAGATCTAACTTTTTGCTATAACAATAAATATTTCTATTTTTGTTTTCGTAATGAATATGTAAAGATATGAAAAAAATGCAAATAATTAAATTCACATCTATATTTTAGCTAATAATTCTTCTATCAATTGCACGATCAGACAATATATATTAACAATTTTACGATAAATAGCATCACCTTAAACTATGAAAATATATGTAGCGTGTGTTGTTTATGAAACAGTGCTAAATAAGCAAAATTTATTTGAACCTAAAAATATCAAACTATATTTATTAAATTAGGGAGATTCACAAAACCTTAAATATACTTATTTCAACTATTTAGGTATGGTTTTTATTAATAAAT
>CAMQVM010000076.1 GCA_947038135.1 uncultured Rikenellaceae bacterium | reverse complement strand
ATCACGTTTGGGGATGATATTACCATCAGAGGCGATGTATACAGGTAGAATATCTCCGCTATCATCTTTGAGATAGAAGTTCGGAATTTGGCACTTAGGACACATTAATTTTCTCATAATTTTATTTTGTAATAGACCATTTACCCCTTTATAAACTTATTGTCATATATTATATTACGACAAAATCACTTTTTTTATCTCTTTAATCGTTATTTAATATTCAAAGATAATAATATTATTATTAATATCAAATAGTTAGTGCATGAATTTACCTGCAATAGTCTCTTTATATGCTACTACAATGGCATATATGGTGGTGTATTGTGTACTTCTATTAGTTCGAAAAGTTGGGTAAGTATATCATAACTATTTATCAATGCGAAAAATGATTTGTTACTCAGAATTAATTCACTAACTTTGTACTTGTATCCATCACTTACTAGGATGTATTATGGGATAAGTTAAGAATGTGTAAAATTCAATTTTGCTGCTCCTGTAACAGATACTAGAAAATAAATTAACATAATTATAAATCATTAATATTTTAATGAGATGAAAAAACAACTATTCAATTTACTAGCATTCAGTTTTTTAGTTAACGGAATCACATCATGTGAATCTAAAGAGACAGCACCTGAAATAATACCCAAGAAGCTGATCGACATCATAGAAGTATCACACATATATGATGATGGCGAAGAGACTGAAAAAACTATATTCCATTATGATGAAAGCGATCGACTAATAAAAATGATAGTAAAAGTAGTAGATTCCCCGACCTCATCAAAGCAAATTTCCCAAACTGAGATTGCATATTCAAAAGACAAAATAGAGGTAAAGTATACAGAAACAAGCCCTGATGGGGAAACTAATACATCACTATATAACCATACATTAAAAAATGGAATAGCAGTATCAGGACATGGAACAAATATTTATGGCGACCACAGTTATACAGCAGAATATGACAGCAATTCATCACTAATAAATAAAAGTGGTTATTCTCTAACGTGGAGAGATGGCAATCTTGCAGACATAACGAACGGCAAGGATATTGATAGTCTGACATATTCAAATAATTTGAATAATACAAATTTAGATTTATCTCCTATTATAACTGACTTGGATGCATATGGATATGAAAAGATACTTGTTCTGATGCGTATGATGGGAAATAACAGTATAAATACTCTATCGACAAGTAAGAATGTCTCTAAGACGATGGATGGTGAATCGACTTCGGAATGCAGATATGTGTATAAATTTAACAGCCAAGGATATCTTGAAAGCGTAAAAACCCATGATTTAATAAATGGTGCTGAAAAGATAAATAACTTCTTACTTATTACATACAGCAATAAATAACAATTTAACTATACCTTACAGTACTCACAATAATAGAGAATAACCTCTGTTATTGTGAGTTTCATCGTAGCTTTTGAAATAACTACATACATGGGAGCTAATCGCCGTAGATACTCCATATAAGCCATCTTTCATTTATACAAGTAATGACAGATGATTTATCAATAAGGCATCTACCGAGTATATATATTGTATACAAGCCATATTTTAAATGCTCAAATATGGCTTGTTATCATGGGTTATTTTAACCTATTTATTGGGCAGTAATGTTCTTTAGCTATTTATAAGTTGGGTCCGCTCGTCACATTACAAACTGTAATAATATCGGTTTTAGTCATAGTGCAAAAATACAGCTACTGTGTAAGTCTACATTATTAGGTCGTTGTAAAATCAAGAATAATATCAGATGGGGTAGACTATTATAAATTTATTAAATGTAAATAATTAGGGTTAGGGTGAAAGATTATATTTTTGTATGTGGCTGAGTCCTAACCTTGAAAATGATGTGCTGGGTTGCAATTTTGCAAAGGTCCTCAATGCGTAATCGTGGAGATGCTTACAATCGGCTTGCTAATTACCGACTATACTACTACGCCAATAAAGACCAAAAAGAGGGCAACCCAATGGGTTACCCTCTTTACTTTAATAATAGGAGCAAATTGCACACCTGCTCTTATATATTAACTACTACTTAACTTTATGTTTATAAGCGGTATAGCTAAGCTTAAGAGCATTAGCTCTTCTTAACTCTTGCTTAATATCGGTAATTATACCCATACGCACATTTTTATCCGCTTTCAAGCTTACAGTCATTTGGTTACTATCAGACTCTGATAATTTGTCACGTTCTGCAGCAACGAAATCAATTACTTGACCTAGTTTACTGAAGCTATCATTTAACTGAATACGTGGACTATCACCAAACTGCTTTTGCAATGCTACTGTTGGTGGACCAACATAGATAAAACTAATCAAAGACTTTTTTTCTAGCTTCTGTACTTCACTAGCTACAGGTAGTCCAACAAGAACTTGCAGAGTCACCTCACGCATTACTGTTGTTACCATGAAGAAAAAGAGTAACATATAGATAATATCTGGTAGCGACGATGTTGATATCGTAGGGGTATCTTTGTTCCCCTTTTTTTTCATTACTGCCATAACATACTATTATTTTACACGAGGCTCTGCCTCTGAAATTTGATTAGGAATAGCACTAGTGACTGCTTTCTGTTGGTCTGAAGAAAGGTCGATAAATTTATGACCAAACGTCTTCATAGAAAGAGCATCACGCAACTCGTTAACCGCACGGCTTAACTCGTTTTGCACTTGTATGTAAATATCGTAGCTTGTTTCACGTGTATTAAGTAGTGAAACAACTCCTTTACTTACAGGGTACTTTCCGATTAAATCTATCTCCGTTTCAACCTTCTCTGGAAGGTTTGCATCATTCGTAGAATTTAAGATAAACTTTTGAACTTCGTCTTTCAGCTGAGATACGTCTAATCCCTTGCCTCCAACTTGTAGTTTATCACGTGAGTTGATAGATATCTTTAAAAGATTTCTATCATTCACTTTGTTTGCATTCTCCTCTTGTTCGTTTTCGACCCAAGGAGGAAGCATTCTATATATACCCGAGTCAACATTCATTGTTGTTGACACAAGGTAAAAGATTAAAAGAAGAAAAGCAATATCGGCTTGAGTACTTGCATTGATTTCAGGAACTTTTCTTGCCATTGTTTTTGCTTTATTATCTACACTTAAAAAAAGTGAAGGATTATTTGAACATGTTATAAATTTCGAGTACCACGATACTTCCAACAGCTGTCGCCATTGCGAAGTATGTTGCGAATAGTCCAGTGTCACTAAGACGTAGCTCAAGCACGTTATCGTATACTACACCTCCTGGTGCTGTAATAGGAGTCGCATCAGACAAACCGTATGCAACACCAAATACTATTGCAACAATAGCTACACCAATAAGTGAACGCATCGCCCCTTTTGGGTTCTGTGCAAGATTAAGCATCGGAAGCACAATTGCAAGTAGTGTAGTAAGCCCTAAAAGACCACCAGCCCAGCTGAGCATAGTGTCAACTGATGGAGTTGAACCAGTTTGTGTGATAAAAGGAACTGCAACTATTACAACAGATACAATAAGTAATGCATATCTTATGATTGATAAATATTTCATTGTTGTGTCGTTTTAAATAACTTTTCTAAAATTGATTATTTCTTGTTAAACTTAGTGATCATATCAATAAGAGTAATTGACGAATCTTCCATCGATAAAACGATAGAGTCGATTTTTGAAAGAAGGTAGTTGTAGAAAAGTTGAAGGATAATAGCCACGATAAGACCACCTACTGTTGTAAGAAGTGCCACCTTGATACCACCAGCAACTACTGCAGGAGATACATCACCAGCAACAGCGATATTATCGAAAGCCTCGATCATACCAACTACTGTACCCATGAAACCTAACATCGGTGCAAGTGAAATAAATAGAGATACCCAAGAAAGTCCGCTCTCTAACTGTCCCATTTGAACTGAACCGTAAGATACTACTGACTTCTCAACCACATCTACACCCTCGTCGTAACGAAGAAGACCTTGGTAGAAAATTGAAGCAACTGGACCACGTGTGTTACGACAAACCTCTTTAGCTGCCTCAACGCCACCTGCGTTTAGTGCCTCTTCTACATTTTTGATCAATTTGTTAGTGTTAGTCGAAGATAAATTTAGGAAAATGATACGCTCAATAACGATCGATAAACCTAAAATAAGACATAGCAAAAGTGGAGCCATCCACCCAGCACCACCAGCTAAGAATTGATCTTTTAGAACTTGGTGCATTGGAGTTCCTGTAACATCAGTTTCAGGATTAGTAATTACGTCTTGTGCAAACGTAGCTACTGAATTTGCTGCAGAAAAACCTGCAATGGCAAAAATTGAAAAAAGCTTTTTCATAATAAAAACACTTGTTTTGAATTAGTACTATATTAATTTAATTATTGTTATTTCATTTCATATTTGAAACTAGAATGAACTATTTATTCTGCTTAAATAGAGTAAACATTTCAATTCATAAGAGCAAAGATACTGTTTTATATTAAATAAAAAACCTATTTTGCAACAAATTTTAAATATTTGCTATTTTAATGCATTTTTCTTTAATTATTGTGATATTTTAAACATATAGCTCATCAAATGTGTAAAATAAAACATACTAAATAGCACTTACATTTAATTTATTGAAAAATTGGATAATATGTTTTCCACAATTGTGCTAAATTATTTGTGATATAAATGACAATCGAGAGCTTAATATTGCCCCATAATATTCTTGGTGTATTTGTAACTTATACACTATACTCTCAACCCTATTATTATCATATTACTGTTAATATTATTAATATTAACAGTAATATCTTAGTAAAAGTATGGCGTTGCACTACAAAACTGTTGCAGATTTAGGGACATTAATACCACTTTACTTGTTTTCAGCCATTTTATTACGTGACTATATATTAAATAACTTGCTGCTATTGCGCTCAGTGATTTCAGATACCATCTCGACAGAGATATTTTTACACTCGGCAATTTTAGCTGCTATAATAGGTATATATCCGCTTTCATTACGTTTGCCCCTAAAAGGTGCTGGTGTTAAGTAAGGAGCATCAGTCTCTAAAATAAGGCGTTCTATATCTATTTGTTTAACTACCTCTGGAAGTGAGCTGTTTTTAAATGTTAGCACACCACCAATACCGAAATAAAAATCGCCTAGATCTTTAATATATTGATACTCCTCGACACTTCCGCTAAAGCTATGAAATACGCCACGTAGCTCACCTCTGTAACGCTCTAGCTCCTCAAACATCATTTCGTACGCATCTCTGCAATGTATAATAATCGGCAGGTTGCATTTAAGAGCTAGCTCTATTTGGTAGTGTAGTGCTATTTTTTGCTGCTCTACAAACTCTTGGCTCCAGTATAGGTCTAGCCCTATTTCTCCTACTGCGCACGCTTTAGAGCTAGGGTCGTTAATAATGCTCTCTACGCTTTTTAGTTCGGCATCAAGGTCTGTATTGGCATCTATCTCTGTTGGGTGAAGACCGTATGATGGAAATATATTATTTGGAAATCTATGAGCCAAATCTCTAGCAGCTGTGTGATTAGATATTTTTGTTGATGGTGTCACTACTTTAGTTACCCCATTTTCGATTGCTCGTTGTACTACCTGTTCTATATCTTCTGAAAAGTCATTAGTATATAGGTGAGCGTGTGTGTCGGTGAATTTCATGCAATAAATTTTTTAATATTAACGTTATATATCCTTAAAGAATATTGTTTACAAGTCACAAAAATAACAAATCATCTCTAATATGAAAAAAAAACTTTTATATTAGGGCGTTAAAATATTTTTTACTACCTTGCGGACAGTTCATATTACAAATTCATAAAATATTATATCAGATGTTAAATTTTTCAAACACAGAGATTGCCTTTTCGGCAAA
This sequence comes from uncultured Rikenellaceae bacterium, assembly GCA_947038135.1. Classification (GTDB taxonomy): domain Bacteria; phylum Bacteroidota; class Bacteroidia; order Bacteroidales; family Rikenellaceae; genus CAMQVM01. The sequence goes on along the minus strand of CAMQVM010000076.1, from coordinate 1,241 downwards.
ATCAGATAGCGATTTGTACCTAGCTAAGGTTCTTTTTTCAGCAATAGCAAGCAACACGTTAGTGCAAGTTTTAAAAGGTGCTACCAATGTTGCCTTAGCAATTCACCTGCCTATTGGGTGGGCTGTAAAACCAACATTATATAAACATTTTGTTGGTGGTGAGCAACTTATGGACTGTACCAAAACAACAGATATCTTAGCACAATCTAAAGTACGATCTATTCTTGACTACTCGGCCGAAGCTGGTGAGGGACAAGATGATATCACTAACGCATATAACGAAACAATAAACTCTATTGAGTATGCATCTACAAATAGCCATGTATCGTTTGCAGTTTTCAAACCAACTGCTATGACTGTTGAGTCTGTTCTTCAAAAGGCCTCAGCTAAAATGGAGCTTACCGAAGATGAGCAGGTAAAATATGATGAGTTTAAAACAAGAATATATAATTTATGCAAAAAGGCTCATGAGCTAGGTGTTAAGCTACTTATTGACGCTGAGGATTTCTGCTTTCAAGATGCTATTGACAAGGTGTGTGAAGAGATGATGGTGATATTTAACACCGAGCGTGCTATTGTATTTAACACTCTGCAAATGTATCGTCATGACCGAATGGCATACCTTGAGCGTGTATATAAGGAGTCGGTAGATGGTGGATATTTCTTAGGGATAAAATTTGTGAGGGGTGCATATATGGAAAAAGAGCGCCAAAGAGCTATTGATGGAGGATACCCATCTCCTATATGCGACACTAAAGAGCTTACAGATGAGAACTTTGATAACGGTATACGTTTCACGATTGAACATATTGACAAGATAGAGACTTTCTGCGGCACTCACAACGAAAATAGCAATATGCACCTTGTTGACCTTCTAACTGAGAATAATATCGCTAAAGATGATAACCGTGTAGAGTTTTCGCAGCTTTATGGCATGAGTGACAACATATCATACAACCTCGCTGATGCTGGGTATAATGTGTCGAAATATATTCCTTATGCACCTGTTGATAGGGTATTGCCCTATTTAATTAGAAGAGCCGAAGAGAATACCTCAATGGCAGGGCAGACATCTCGCGAGCTTGGCTACATTAATCAAGAGATTGCAAGAAGAAAGAAAAATTAACCTATTACCGATCTGTTGCTGAAATTAATGCTCTATACAACAATGATGTTATCGTTTATGTAGGCTAATTCGCAAAACCTTGGTTTTGTGAATTAGCCAGCTCCCGAAGGGAGCC
>CAMQVM010000075.1 GCA_947038135.1 uncultured Rikenellaceae bacterium | reverse complement strand
TCTTCACGTGAACCTCCTCGTGAATCTCTGCCAGAGAAACTGCTTGAACCTCCTCGTGAACCATCTCTTGAATCTTCACGTGAACCTCCTCGTGTATCTCTTTCAGTATAACGGTCTGCACGTGGCTCTTGACTTAGGTTTCTTTTTGAACCACGTCTTGAATCACTTCTTGGTCCGCTATTATCGCCATCAAAGCTATCACTTGAGCTATCATCATCTACCCTAGTATCTCGGCTTACACGTGTTTTTACATAGTCCATTGCTTCTTGCTTTGCTGCATCCCATATATCTTGTGCGATACCTTTTGAATCACCTGAATACTCATCTTTCGCTTCATTATTTGATTCATCACTAGAGTCACTCTTTGAGCCACTTCTTGTATCTTTTCTAAAGTAATCTTTAGCTCTACCCTTTGTATTGCCTTTTGCATTACTGCGTGAATCTCTATTAAAACGATCATTTGAATCATCACGAGAATCATCACGAACATCGTCACGAGAATCGTCACGGACATCATCACGAGAATCATCATTAGTACGTCCCCTAGTATCTCTACTAAAGCGATTATTTAAATCACCTCTTGAGTCCTCACGCACTACATCACGAGCATCATCACGAGCATCACCTCGAGCACCACCACGAACATCGTTTCTATTATTTGAACCCGAGCGATCTCTAGAATCATCTCTGTCACCGCCCTGAGAACGGTCGTTATCTCTTGCTTTCATCTTTGCTCTTCTTGAAATAAATGACGCACCTCTTGAAGCTCTTGGCTCTGATGCATCTGTGTTGTCTGTACCTTCGCTTGCAACTGTTAAAGCATTAAGAGCTGCAACCTCTTTATCTGTAAAATATCTCCATTGTCCGAGCATCAAACCCGTAATAGACATATTCATTATCCTAACTCTTTTAAGTTTTGTTACGCCATAACCTAGCACTTCACACATACGTCTAATTTGACGATTAAGACCCTGAGTAAGTACTATTTTAAACAAGTAAGGCTTAAGCATCTGAACCTTACATGGCTTAGTGGTTACACCAAGTATATCTACCCCGCTGCTCATGGTTTGAATAAACTCATCTGTAATAACTTTATCGACAGACACTATATACTCTTTATCATGGTTATTGCCAGCACGAAGTATCTTATTTACTATATCGCCATCATTTGTAAGAAATATCAACCCTTCAGACTGTTTATCAAGCCTACCGATATGAAACACTCTTTCACGGTGATTTACAAAATCTACGATATTAGTTTTATCAGCAATATCAGTAGTACAAGTTATACCTGGAGGCTTATTAAAAGCTATATATATCTTTTTTCGTTGCAGCGCTGGTCTTAACAACTTACCTTTAACCTTTACGCTATCGCCCTCTTCTACTTGACTTCCTAATGATGCAATTTTACCATTGATGGTAACATCTCCATTGTCAATAAGGGCATCTGCATCTCTACGAGAGCATTTTCCTGTTTCGCTAATATACTTATTTAGCCTTTTTAATTCCATATTTTATTTATATCTGTTTTGTTTTTAAAGTAAGCCACACACTCTCTTTAGGAGTCAGATGGGTTGAAAGTTTGTCATACACCTTTTTATGGTAGTTATTAAGCCAGCTACGCTGCTCGACTGTAAGCATATCAACAACTACACAATGTGTATCTATTGGGAATAGTGTGAGTGTTTGGAACTTTAAAAATTCTCCAAACTCATTTTTACAGTGCGGTACAACAACTAAAATATTCTCTGTACGAATACCATACTCACCCCTACGATACATAGCAGGTTCGTTAGATATAACCATACCCTCTTTTAAAACCACCGAGTTCTCCTCCATTCTTATAGATTGAGGACCTTCATGCACATTTAGGTAGTGCCCTATGCCATGCCCAGTGCCATGCAGGTAGTTTATTCCATGCGCTAGTAGAGCTCTGCGTGCTAATATATCAAGCTGTGATCCTCGCATACCCTTAAAAAACACGGAGTTGGCAAGATCTATATTTCCTTGCAACACAAGAGTAAAGTCTATCTTCTCTTGCGGTGTAGGTGTTGATAGATGTATTGTTCGTGTAATATCTGTTGTGCCACACTCATACTGCCCTCCTGAGTCCATAAGCAGCATACCATCTTTCGTTATTAACTGCGAGCTATCAGGGGTTACGCTATAATGCACAATTGCACCATTCATCTTATACCCTACTATTGGGTCGAAGCTAGGACCTTTATACAAAAGACTCCTCTCTCTATATTTTTTTAACTTAGCAGATACCTCCAGCTCACTAGTTACTCCACCATTTTGCAACGCCTCCTCTAGCCATATATTAAACTTAACAAGAGCTACCCCATCTTCAATCATAGCCTTTTCAAACCCTTCGATCTCTTTAGAGTTTTTTATTGACTTAAGATGCGATATTACAGATACACCCTCCTCCTCAACTATTCTCACACCACTATTTACGGCAATATCATATATATGACGATTAGTCTTTTGGGTGTTACATATTAATGTTTTACATCTCTGCTGAGACATATAACTATCAACCTCGCTATATTCTTGCACCTCAACACCTTTACGGTTAAGGTTTGCCTCAAACTCCTCACTAATTTTATTTTTATCTATAAAAAGAGTTGCATTAGAGTGCTCTATAATACAGTAAGCTATCACTACTGGATTAAACTCAATATCACTACCACGTATATTCAGCAGCCATGCCACCTCGTCTAACGCTGACACCAAATAAAATTTATCGGTTGTTATATTTAATGCTTTACGCACTCTGCTCAACTTGCTGACTCTGTTTTCACCTGCAATAATTGCACCCATTGAAATTATTGGCTCTTTAGGAAGTGGCTCTCTATCATTCCATAGCTCCTCAAATATATCATCAATAGCGATTAAATTCAACCCTGAAAGTTCTGCCTTCAAAGAGTTGAAATCTGCCACTGAATAGAGCTTTGCATCAACAGCTACTGCATCGCATTTTTTAAGGTTTGATAGCAGATAATCACTTATTGTAGGAGTTGTAGGTAGCGCCATCTTCATTAAATCAAGACTAGTACCTGCAAGCTGCTCTTCGCCCTGAATAAAATAGCGAGAATCAGTCCATAAACCTCCGCCTTTAGCAGTTATAACCACTGTACCTGCTGACCCTGTAAAACCACTTATATACTCTCTACATTTATGATGTGCAGATACATACTCACTAAAATGAGGATCATTTGAAGGTATGATTATGGCAGAAATTGCCCTTTTAGATATGTACTTAACTAGCTGGTTTATTCTCTCTTGTATTTTCATAATATTAATTTAAGTGTTATCATTTAATCTAGCGACTGCATTAACAGCTGAGCTAACTCTTTTAGCTTTTCATTTTGTGCAGGTGTAATTTCGTAGTAAAAGTAGTTTATAGGATCGACCTTAACTCCGTCATACGCCACTGAGTAGTGAAGGTGAGGCAGAAATGAAAGACCGCTATTTCCACTATATGCTATTATATCTCCACGTTTAACTTTATTACCTTTACTAACCAACGCTTTATTAAGGTGCGAGTATGTTGTTACATATTTGTTACCATGCGATATCTCTATCATAAGCCCATCACCTTTGGTACCTGTTCCTGCTGATTTAACTGTTCCGTCGGCAGTTGCATATATACGACTATCTTCTGACAGAGCAAAATCTACACCCTCATGAAGTATAACACTCTTATAAAATGGTTGCACTCTAAGACCAAATGAAGCAGCAAACTTTGTCAACTCTCTATTAACTATGGGCTGTATTGATGGTATATCATATATTTCATCTCCCAACTTTACCATAGTTTTCTCTAAAGTTTTAGATCTGCTTGTGCCCCTGTTAACCATGTTTTCAAAACCATATAACCTATCAAAAAAATGATCTGCAAGTTCTCTATTTGAAAGCCCTACCAAATGCTCCTTCTTTTTCATCTCCATATCATGCGAAGAGGCTACATTGGTCGATGGTTCAGCCTCAAACAACATTCCATACACATTTTTATCTCGCTGCGACACATTATCCATCACAATGCTGATAGAGTCTAGCTTAGAAGATAAACTGGCATACTGCTGCTCAAGAACCTTATTTGTTTTACGTATTTCATACTCTATTGGTGTATCAAAATAGATCGAAAACAGCAAATAGTAAAGCATAACAGCACCAATCCACGTAAACAGCTTTACGATGATTGATAATATTCTACGCTTAAACCTACTCTTTACTCTATTGGTTTTCATCTTGCTCTTCTACTTTATTTGCTTCGTTAATTATCTTATAAAAATCTTCGCTCGTCATATCTTTCCCGAAATATACAATAGGGTTAATATTTCTATTTCTGTATAGTATCTCATAGTGTAGATGGTCACCAGTTGAGTTACCAGTATTCCCCACTTCAGCTATCAACTCACCTCGTGCCACTGTATCACCCTTTTCAACAAGTAATTTATTAGCGTGCGCATATCGTGTTTTATAACCATAGCCATGATCTATTGTGACATTATTACCATAACCTGCCGACCAACCTGATAATTTAACCACACCACTAGCTGTTGAGTATATAGGGGTCCCTTTCGGTGCAGCTAGATCTATCCCCGTATGAAAATGCCAGTGCCCGAATATAGGGTGTTTTCTATTTCCATAATAACATGAAATACGCCTAAGATCATCTCTATTTACAGGCCATATAGCAGGTATAGACTCAAGCATTTCACCTCTATTTGCCGATAGATATTGTAACGTATCGAATGATATCGACTGCATAAATAACCTTTGTGAAATACTGTTTATATCACTCCATGCATTACCTATTAAATCACCATATCTTTTACCAGTATAAAGCTCTTTATCGCCATACATTGCTAGTGGCTCTACCAAAGAGGCAGTATCTACACCCAAAATCACCTTATAAATATTATTATTACGATTTTCAATTTCTGCGAGGTTATTCTTAGAAAAATTCAGTTTGTCTTGTAAAATAAGCAACTTCAAAAAAAGTTTATTATTTTCTTCTGTTAAAGAGTATACTTTAGGTGTATAAAAAAAATAAGAGTATGTAAAGTTTATAATAGACACTGCAATAAATCCAAAAAGGACCTTACGAACCACTCTATAAATATTAGATTTAAGGAGTGTTTTTCGTGTAAACAACTGTTTATCAGCTGCTTTATATCTATCTCGTTTGTTCAACATATATAATTAATGTATTTTAATGTAACAAAGTTAATTTTTTTTGATTAATTTTGCCACTTAATAATGATAAATTTGATTATTTTTTATTTTCACGTAATTATAATCACGCAGTTTTCGCATATTTTATAACGGATAATAAACAATTTTAATATATGAACAGCAATAAAATTAGAGAGGTGTTTTTAGAATTTTTTAAATCTAAACAACACGAAATTGTATCAAGTGCTCCAATGGTTGTAAAAAACGATCCTACATTAATGTTTACTAATGCAGGAATGAACCAGTTTAAAGATATGTTTCTTGGTAACACGCCTATTATCAACAAGCGTGTTGCTGACAGCCAAAAGTGCCTAAGGGTATCGGGTAAACATAACGACCTTGACGAGGTAGGGCACGACACTTACCACCACACCATGTTTGAGATGCTTGGAAACTGGTCTTTTGGAGACTACTTCAAGAAAGAGGCTATTGAGTGGGCATGGGAGCTAATAGTTGATGTATATGGCATGGATAAAAGCCGTATATATGTTAGTGTATTTGAGGGCTCTGATAGTGATGGTGTGCCTTTCGACCAAGAAGCATACGACCTATGGAAAAGTTTTCTTCCTGAGTCGCATATTATAAAAGGTAACAAAAAAGATAACTTTTGGGAGATGGGTGAAACTGGTCCTTGTGGATCATGCAGTGAACTCCATTTCGACCTTCGTGATGACAGCGAAAGAGCTGTTATCGACGGGGCTTCTCTTGTTAACATGGATAACCCACAAGTTATAGAGGTGTGGAACCTTGTATTTATGCAGTTTAACCGTAAAGCTAATGGCTCGCTTGAGCCGCTTCCTTCTAAGCACGTAGATACAGGCATGGGCTTTGAGCGACTATGTATGGCACTTCAAGGTAAAAAGAGCAACTACGACACCGATGTGTTCCAGCCAATTATTTGCCGTATAGCTGAGCTATCGTCAGTAAAATATGGCGAAGATATAAAGAGAGATATAGCAATGAGGGTTATAGCAGACCATATCAGAGCAATAGCCTTTTCGATTGCCGATGGTCAGATACCATCAAATGTAAAGGCTGGATATGTTATCAGACGTATACTTCGCCGTGCAGTACGCTATGGATATACATACCTTAATTTCAAAACTCCATTTATGTATAAGCTAGTAGATACGCTAGCGGCACAGCTCGGAGCACAATTTCCTGAGCTTATTGCCTCACAGCAGCTTATCACTAAAGTTATAGAGGAGGAGGAGAACTCATTTTTACGCACCTTAGCAACAGGCATAAACCTACTTGAAGGAGTAATGAGTAAGACAAAAGATGCAGGTGGCAAGGTTATATCTGGCGAAGATGCTTTTGTTCTTTACGACACTTACGGCTTCCCTATCGACCTTACAGAGCTTATTGCTAGAGAGAACGATATGTCGGTAGATATAGAACAGTTTGAGAAAGAGCTTGCAGAGCAGAAAAACCGCTCACGTAATGCTGCTGCTGTCGAAACAGGCGACTGGATAGAGGTAGTAGCTATATCATCGTCTGAGTATGTAGGTTATGATCTTTTAGAAACAGATATACGCATAGCACGCTATCGTGAGGTTGCATCTAAGGGTAAGAAATTGTATCAGCTAGTATTCGACAAGACCCCATTTTATGGCAACTCAGGTGGTCAGGTTGGCGACAAAGGATATATCAGCTCGGCAAATGAGAAGATTGAGATAACAGACACACAAAAAGAGAATAACCTTACAGTACATATAACCTCTACCCTACCAACCAATTTAGGTGGAAGCTTTAGAGCTGTGGTTAATAGTGTAGAACATACAGCATCATCAAACAACCACACTGCTACCCACCTGCTTCATGAAGCACTTAGAGAGGTGCTTGGTAACCATGTAGAGCAAAAAGGGTCATTGGTACAGCCATCAGGTTTACGTTTTGATTTTTCGCACTTTAACAAGGTTACACACGAAGAGCTGCAAGAGGTAGAGCGTATAGTAAACAGTAAGATACGTGCCAACTCGGTGCTTATAGAGAAGATCGGAAGAGCACACGTCTGAACTCCAGTCACTCCGGAGAATCTCGTA
>CAMQVM010000074.1 GCA_947038135.1 uncultured Rikenellaceae bacterium | reverse complement strand
TGGATACATAACTCCTTGTCATAGAGTTATCCGCAACAATGGTGCTATAGGTGAGTTTCGTTGGGACAGAGATCGTAAAGCCTTAATTATTGGCTGGGAGAAAGCGATGGTTGATAAAAAAACTACTGCTAACCTATAATAAAACAACTATAAAATATATCTTTCGTTTACCTTAGAAAATATAACCTTTACAAAGTATGATGGGGAAGAAGGTACCCGTACCTCACTAAATCCTCATTGCTCTTTGTAAGATATACTGTTCTATTTGCCATAACATATAATGAATCTGAGATATCTATAATATTTCTGAAGGTGTGGTCTGAAACTAATATACCTTTACTGCTCTTTGCTTCAATAATAAGTGCTTTTATTATTTCGATATGTATTGGCATTATCTGCGAAAATGGTTCATCAAGCATTACAAATTTAGATTTTGCTTTTAGGATAACATAAATCTCTACTATACGCTGCTCACCACCCGATAGGTCACCTATATTTGCATCTTTTAAATGGCTAGATTCGGGAAATGATTCACAAAAGCCTGAAAAGTCAACATTAAAATCTTTAAACACCCTTTTTACACTTACACCTTTAGGCATTGAACTATGCTGAGGAAGATATAACACCTGCTTATGAGATAGACGTTTCTGCCAAACAGAATCTAACATAATACATCTGTTTTTAGCTTTCAAGTCATCAAATAGAATCCGCATTAAGCAAGTTTTGCCACAACCGTTAAGCCCTAGTAGTCCTGTTATTTCACCTGTTACAATCTTTAAATAGACACCTGACAGCACCTCTAGATCGTTAAAACTAAGCTCAACAGAGTCAATTTCAAGAGTGTGTATGTTATTAGATAATTGCATAGCTTATATTTAAAATGGCAATAGTGAGCAGTATATCGAATATAAAAATGTATATAATCAGCCCCAATTTCGATAAACCGAGGTTTCGATAGTAGACAAACTCGCTTTTTTTAGCTAAATTAAACCAATATAGAACTGGAGCGAATATAAGAGTACGCCATATAATACTCGTTTGAAGCACCCAATCTATCTCTATATTTCTATATATGACGAATACAAATATTGCAGTAAGTATAACACTTACTATTAATAGATAGCATCTGAATACCCTGAATGCTAATGATACTTTTTTAAACATTATGATGTGAATTAATATTATGACGCTTTACAAAATAATAGTTTTGTTCAACCTCTTATCAGATGTTTTGAACTTGATCATTTTGATACTAAAATAGATTATTATGCTATACCTCAGAATGTTAATTCTTCGACAAACAACCTATAAACAACTGAATGATATATGATTGCTTACTGGGTTTTCTACCTCGTAGCTACATAAATTAGACCATATTTGTAGGTTGCAGAACTATGATAACTGCGAGAGATATGAATGCTAGAGAGCGAACCTATGAAAAAATTGTACCATAACTACCACGGACAATCCGTGGCACTTATGGTACAAATATATAGATCTATTATTATAGTGCTTTTATACAGTATAATTATTATCTGGCAAAAAGATTAAAAACACACTGCAAATAATTACAAACCTTAAATTTACTAAGATCTAAATTTAATTTACAGAGTCTAAATTTATATTTTCAAGCTTTTATGATTTCTCCTCACAAATTTATAGCTCTGTGAAATGTAACCAAACAACACAAATTAAATATTACAAATATCTTTTATATCCTTGATTATCTTAGCAGCCAACGCCTCAGCAGCAGCCTCATCTTTACTTTCGCTATAAATTCTAATTATAGGCTCGGTGTTAGACTTGCGAAGATGCACCCACTCAGTAGGAAAATCTATCTTCACGCCATCGATATCATTAACTTTCTCGTTAGCATACTTAACTTTCATCTTTGCTAATACATCATCAACATCAATTGCAGGAGTAAGCTCAATCTTATTTTTAGAGATATGATACTTTGGATATCTACTCTTAAGTTCCAAAAGGGTTACATTCTCTTCAGCCAAGAAGCTAAGCATAAATGCAACACCAACAAGAGCATCACGACCAGCATGAAGAGCAGGATATATAATTCCTCCATTACCCTCACCACCAACTATCGCATTTGTAGCTCTCATTTCAGCCACTACATTAACCTCGCCAACAGCCGAAGCGCTATAACTACCACCATGCTTTTCAGTGATATCAGCTAATGCACGAGATGAGCTAAGGTTTGAAACAGTGTTACCCTTTACTTTAGACAAAAGATAATCAGCAACAGCCACTAATGTATACTCTTCACCAAACATTGTTCCATCAGGGTTTACAAGTGCTAACCTATCAACATCAGGATCTACAACGATACCAAAATCGGCATTTACCTGTGGCACTAATGCTGCGATTTCTGTAAGATTTTCAGGGATTGGTTCAGGGATATGCGCAAAATGACCAGTAGGTTCACAATTTAGCTCTACAACCTCAACACCTAAGCGGCGAAGAAGCTCTGGTATGATTGTTCCACCAACAGAGTTTACAGCATCAACTACAACCTTAAATTTACGAGCTTTTATCTTTGCAATATCAATATGGTCCATCGCTAAAACAGCCTCGATATGTTCATTATCGTAAGAGCAACGCTCTACAACAACACCTATATCATCTATCTCAACAAATTTATAGCTATTCTCTTCTGCAATTTGTAGAAGCCTTTCACCTTGCTCTGCATTGATAAACTCACCCTTATCATTTAGAAGCTTTAATGCATTCCATTGTGCTGGGTTGTGGCTAGCAGTAATAATAATACCACCATCTGCACGCTTTCCTGTAACAGCCATCTCGGTTGTTGGAGTGGTAGCAAGACCAATGTTTATAACATCGATTCCCACACTTAATAGCGAGCTCTCAATTAGAGAGTTGACCATATCGCCAGATATCCTAGCATCACGTCCAATAACAACTGTTAGCTTTTTGCCTGGCTTATTTTCTTTAAGCCATTGACCGTACGATGAAGCAAATTTAACAACATCAATAGGTGTTAGATTATCACCTAACTCTCCTCCTATTGTTCCTCTTATTCCAGAGATTGATTTAATTAGTGTCATAATAATTATGTAACATAATATAGTGAGCTACAAAGGTAACATTTTTTTACTAAATATCTAACTTTTAGCCCAAATTTTATTAAAATTTAATTTTTTCGTAACTATTTCAATACTATTTTGGCAAAACTAGACCAACTGAACCTCTTTTTTTCCTCTTCAAAGTTACTTTTCATCTGCTGTTCTATACTCTTATCAAATATTTTATTTAGTGCATTTGCTAAATCCAAATGATCAGGCGGCACAACATAACCCACCTTTCCATCTGCAACAATTTCGGGTAGTCCACCAACATTTGTAACAATCATAGGGGTAGAAAAATTGTAGGCTATCTGCGTTATTCCACTCTGTGTAGCACTCTTATAGGGCTGAGCGACAACAGTAGCAGCACAAAAGTAACTCTTTACATCTTCGTCTGCTATAAATTTATCTACTATCTTAACACTACTACCAATACCTAACCTCTCTATTTGTTGCAAATACTTATTTTTATCAGTATAATACTCTCCTGCAACAAGCAAAGTGTAGCTGCTATCTTTGCCAGAGATAAATTCAGCCCACGCATCTAATAGTATATCTAAACCTTTATAGTCACGTATAAGCCCAAAAAATAGCGCATAATTCCCCTCAGGTGCTATGCCCAAGCGCTTACAAGCTTCATCTTTAGATATAGCAGAACCATAGTTTTCATATATCGGATGCGGATGGAAATTTATAGGCTTGTCTTTTGTAAAGGTGCGCAAGTCGCTCTTTACTTCACGACTCATAACCACAAACTTATCGCTACACCCAACAAAATATTTTGTTAATATAGAATCATAAAAATGCTGCTCATGTGGCACTATATTATCAGCTAGAGTAACCACCTTAGTATGGTTGTTACCCTTAACTATATAGGCTATTGTAGCTAATGCAGGAGCTAAGTATGGCGACCAATAACGAATGAATAGCGTATCGGGTCTTGACTTTCGCAGCTTAAGCCCTACCCGTAACCAGTTGAATGGGTTGATAGAGTTTATTTGACGAGTTATTTTTATATCTTTAGGGGCGGCATTTTCTGTATATTGACTCTTCCCTGGAAATAAAATTGAAGGGTACTGAAGGGTGAAAGTCACAATATCAACCTCTTCGCCCTGCTTGGTTAGCTCACGTGCCAGCATCTCATTAAACGAGGCAATACCTCCTCTATATGGATGGGCAGCTGAAATAAAAGTTATCTTACTCATAATCAAATAGTATGCTTATTGATATAATCTATAATAGTCTTGCAGGCTCCAATATTATCTTTTACATACTCTTTGCATATTGCCGACGTAGTGTCGTATATTGCAGGACTGTTAGATATATTATTTAGCCATTTTACAGCATCATTTTCATCATTTATTGGTGTTGCAGCACCTATATCAACAAGGTGCACCGCCTCCATAAACCTTTTGTAGTTAGGTCCGAAAATCAGAGGTATTCCAAAGGTTGCCGCTTCAAGGGTGTTGTGTATTCCTACCCCGAAGCCACCGCCGATATAGCCATACTTGCAATAACGATACACTTTTGAGAGTATACCTATTGTATCTACTATGATTACATCGCTTGCTGCGGCTCTATCTTCAGATGTTATTTGAGTATAGCGAACAACATCTCTACCGAGCTCACTAATAGACCTTTCCATCTTAGATATTTTAGACTCTGAAAGCTCATGAGGTGCTATAACAAATTTTATATCTGCAAATTTCTCTATCAGATTAATTGTTATATCATCGTCGGGCTCCCAGCTACTACCAGTGATAAATACCTCTTTATCGTGCGAAAACTTCTCAAACAACGATATAGAAGGTAGGTTTTGTGATATATCATAAACCCTATCAAACCGTGTATCGCCACATATAGTAACACCCGATATACCAATAGAGCGTAACAGCTGCTCAGACTCGTTATTTTGCACAAATATATGAGTAAAGCACTCTAATATACTCTTATATTGTTTACCATAACTCTTAAAAAAGAGCTGTGATGGTCGAAATATAGCAGACACAACATAACTTTTAACTCCTCGACGATGTAGCTCTTTGAGGTAGTTTACCCAAAACTCATACTTTATAAATATGGCTATTTGTGGGTTTATAACCTCCAAAAATCTCTTTGCGTTACTACTGGTATCAATAGGTAGATAGAATATATAGTCAGCCTTATCGTAATTTTTCCGCACCTCATAACCTGATGGTGAGAAGAAGGTTACAAGTATAGCATACGATGGATAGCGCTCTTTAAACATCTCTATCACTGCCCTACCCTGCTCAAACTCACCAAGCGAAGCGCAGTGAAACCACGCCAACGGACGTGTATCGCCCTTGATAGCACTCTCTAACCTTTCAAACACCCCCTTACGACCATCACTCCAAAGCTTAGCTTTAGCATGAAATGGAGATATTAAATATAGTAATAGACTATATACTCTGAGTGATAAATTATATAAAATACCCATACCTATTTATTAGATAACTTTTCGATATTCAAAGCTAGCTCCATATACGCCAACCCTGAAACAGGAGTTTGCAGCGAGTCGGGAGTACCACTATCACCACCCTCACACAACGACTGCACAAGTGGTATTTGCGCCAAAAGCTCTACACCCTGCTCTTTTGCAAGCTCTACTGCTCCACCCTTGCCAAATATATAATATTTATTATTTGGAAGCTCTGCTGGAGTAAACCACGCCATATTCTCTACTATACCAAGTATCGGAACATCTATTTTCGGTGATTTAAACATCTCAATACCTCTAATTACATCGGCTAGAGCTACCTGTTGCGGAGTGCTAACTATAACAGCTCCTGTAAGCTTCATCTCGGCAAGTAGGGTTAAATGAATATCACCAGTACCTGGAGGTAGGTCGATAAGTAGATAATCAAGCTTCCCCCACGCTGTTTGATGCAATATCTGCCTTAAAGCATTGGTGGCAATCGGTCCTCTCCACACCAAGGCATCGGTAACCTTAATAAAAAACCCGATAGATATCAGCTTTACACCATACCTTTCAAGTGGAATAAATTGCTCCGCTCCCTCTTCGCCTATAACCTGAGGTGCTTCTCCCTCAAGACCAAACATTTTTGGCTGCGATGGCCCATAAATATCTGCATCAATAAGACCAACTGAGTAGCCCATTTTGGCCAACTGCACCGCTAAATTTGCTGTTACGGTAGATTTACCAACGCCGCCCTTGCCCGACGATATAGCTATAATATTTTTTATATCACCATTATCGGTAGATATAATTTTAGGGGCAGCCTTAGCAGCAGATTTTGCAGATGGCGGACGAACTGGCGCCTCGATTGATATCTCAATCTTATCTTTATACTGAGGGAAGGCAAATTCTATCTTCTGCTCACATATTTTTTTTATTGATTGAGCAAATGGATCTTTTGGTCGCTTGATAAGCAGGGCAAAAGTCACCCCAATATCATCAACTTCTAGTGCTCCAACCATACCATTTGTAACTATATCTTCACCATACTCGGGGTGAATAATTGATTTTAGAACGTTTAAAACCTCTTCTCGTATTTTCATTTTATTTTTTTTGTTATATTAATTGTAGGCAAAGATAATATTATTACCTTTACCAAAAGTAAGCAATTATTTTTAATTTACATAAAAAAATTAAACCATACCATTATTACTGCTGTATAAGCGGTATTTAACTAATTTATTTTATTATGAAATCATTTTTTAAGACATTTATGGCATGTTTGCTTGCCATTACAACCAGCTCATTTATTATGATGTTTTTCTTCTTCTTCATTATTATCATAGCAGGAATATCTGCTGATAGCAGTGAAAGCAGCAAAATTTATGATGCTGCTGTGTTAAGGATTACACTAACAGAGCAGATACTCGATGACAACACAAAAAAGCCAACAACAAACATCAACCCTTTTACCTTTGAGGTTACCAAAAACATATCGGTAGCCGATATTATATTTTCTATCAACGAAGCGGCAGCTGATAATAACATACTAGCTATCGACCTACGCCTTTCACCATCGATGGCTCTGGGAACTGGTAATGCCACCGAGATACGTAATGCATTAAATAGGTTCAAAGAGAGCGGAAAACCTATATTTGCCTCTGGCGAAGTGATGTCGCATGGCTCTTACTACATCAGCTCGGTTGCCGACAAGGTATTTTTGCAACCTACGGGAGACCTTCAATGGGTAGGTTTATCGGCGCAAGTAATGTTTTATAAGGGGCTGTTCGACAAAGTAGGCATTCAG
>CAMQVM010000073.1 GCA_947038135.1 uncultured Rikenellaceae bacterium | reverse complement strand
TGTTTACAAACACACCTTTGATGTAAAAGTAGTAACGAGTTGTAAGTTGCCAACAGAAGCAGACAATTACAGCATCGCCATCAATAGCTTAAGGGTGGCCGATCGTAACGTAGGATCAAAACTACCAACTTTAGATTATCCAACAGCAAATAAATACTTTACAAATCAGACGGACCACCCAGATTACATTGCAGGTTCGATAGGCGGTACTTCTTTTGATAGATGGAGTAAGCAGAAGCCTGAGATCTCAGCAATAGCGGGTGAGTATTACGCACACACCCCAGCTAACGGTATGGCGAGTGCTCGCACAGCATGTGACACATTAAGTTTGGGTGCAGGAGCAGGTAGTTGGCGTTTACCCGACGAGGATAAGTCAGGCGATGCGGAAATCACATTAATGAATGCTCAGGTTCGCCACAGTAAATACCGCGTATACTTATTATCGACATCAACGACGCCTATTCCCGCCGATGGAACAATACCATCGTTCGTCGAGTACAGTGGGGTGTTTCTTCCTATGATTGGGTACTCTAGCATCCCTAAGGGGATTCCCAGCTTCTACTGGTCTAGTGCTCTTTACGGTAGTGAAGCGAGGAGCTTCTGCATAACCAATAAGACCTCATATGTATACTATAGCAGGCGGGCTTACGGCTTCCCTACTCGCTGTGTGTCTGTTTAGTCGCTCGTGATTTCTCTCGGGCTTATCTAGTTTGTGGGTTGTTTACCTACTGGCTCGCCCATCACTGCTAAGTGCCTAGCACTTATGAGAAAAGAGCATAAAAAAGCGAGGTCTTCGTAAGGAGACCTCGCTTTTTTATGGTACACAATCACTATAAGTTCATCTACATGAGTAAGCACCCTAAATATGCCATCATATTATGCAACATTAAAGCATTGACCTTTGCCCTTTAAAAACCTATGTGTATTGTTAAAAATGAAAGACATCTTATATAGGATGCTTACTTACAAACTTTTATATCATTTTTAAAATTAAGACTCAGTCATATATTAAACCTTTCATAACATCCCTCAATTCTTTGCATTTCATCAATTTATCAACAAATACTTTTAGTGTAATATAATCGAACAACACTAATTAATAACAGAAATACCCAATAGCTCCACTAACCAACATAGCCAATATAGGATTAGCTTTCAGGCAAAGCATACCTAAAGATATT
Source organism: uncultured Rikenellaceae bacterium (assembly GCA_947038135.1). Taxonomy (GTDB): domain Bacteria; phylum Bacteroidota; class Bacteroidia; order Bacteroidales; family Rikenellaceae; genus CAMQVM01. Next base: position 6,190 of record CAMQVM010000073.1, on the reverse strand, counting down.
GCAAATATGATATATCCAATATAATCATCAAAAGCACCATCACGAGCAAGCATAACAGCTGCGGCAAATATCAACCCTATAACAATAGGTCTTACAACTCGAAGTATATGAATAAGATATCTATTACCTTTAAGCATTTTATAGAAATGTGCAGCCAAAAGCATCAACACAATAGATGGTGTACACAAACCCATAAGCGCAGCAAACGCACCTAAGGCATTACCTACGACATTATAACCAATATATGTAGCACAGTTGAGCGACAGAGGACCAGGGGCAATTTGCGATATAGCAATAACATTAGAAAACTCAGCAGTTGAAAGCCACTGATAATTGATAACCACCTCATTTTGAATCAATGAAAGCATACCGTGACCGCCACCAAAACCGAAACTACCAACTTTAAAAAAAGCGAAAAATAACTCTAAATATATCATCGTGACCTCTTTGAATTTTTGAATTTAACTAAACCTACACCCCACACTACCCCGACACCAATAAGCAAAATTGCAGGCACACCAAGAGTAACAAGAATAGTAACTAGAGCAACAGTAATATACTCCCACACTTTTAACCCCTTACTTTTTATAAAGACTAAAAGAGGAAAAATCACTAGAGCTACAACAGCAGGACGCAGCCCCTGAAACACCTTTTCGATATGAGTATTTTCGCCAAATTGACGAAAAAATATCGCAAAAATGATTAAGATAACAAATGAAGGTAGAGCAGCAGCAACAAACACTGTAAGCACACCCATAACACCTTTTACCCGATAACCGATAAGTAGCGATAGATTAATAGATATTGGACCAGGTGCAGATTGAGAGATAGCCAAATCATCAAGGAATTGCGACTTGTTAAGCCAGCCTCTCTTTTTACACACCTCTCGCTCTATCATCATTACTATAACATATCCACCTCCATAGGTAAATAGTGCTATTTTGAAAAATGAGATAAATAAATCAAACAAAGATTTCATTGTAGAGATATTATATTTATGAGCTGCAAAGTTAATCAACAATTAGTTAAAATACTAAATTATACTACTTTTTTTTCAAAATACCCCTATAAGAGATATTCATTCAGTAATAATTTGCAAATAAACATATAGTTTATAATACAAAAACAAACAAAATTGATCTATTTTCAAGTAATATATATGATAATTCAAAAAAATACCGTATATTTGTAAAATAAAACAACTAAGATAACTCTTAACTAATAAAACTTATTTAATGAATACATTTATAAAAATTGCCCCTTTAGTAGGTGCCGCAATTGCATCTACAAGCTGTGCTCCAACAGGCGAAGCAACAGTAGCAAAAAAACCAAATATCATCTATATCATAGCCGACGACTTAGGCTACGGAGAGCTTGGGTGCTACGGTCAAGAGAAGATCGAAACACCAAACATTGATGCTCTAGCAAAATCGGGCATGAAATTTTCACAACACTATGCGGGTGCACCAGTATCGGGACCATCACGCTCAGTGATAATGACGGGCTTACACCTTGGACACACTCCCATCCGTGGCAATAACGAGATGGCAAAACGTGGCGATGTATGGAGCCACCAAGCAATGCTTGCAGACTCTACATTAGAGGGTCAAGCACCACTACCAGTAGGCACAAAAACAGTAGCTCACCTAATGCAAGATGCAGGGTATCAAACAGCTATTGTTGGAAAGTGGGGTCTAGGATATCCAGGATCTACGGCTACTCCAAACAAAATGGGCTTTGATTTCTTCTTTGGGTACAACTGCCAACGCCAGGCACACACTTACTTCCCAATGTTTTTATATAAAAATGAGGCTAGAGTATACTTAGACAATGCCCCACTACTTACATCGGGCGCAAGGCTTCAAAAAGGTCAAGATAAATATGACGAGAAAAATTATGAGCAATTTTCACGCAAAGATTACTCAAGCGATGTTATGTTTAAGGAGCTTATGGGCTTTGTAGATAAAAATAAAGATACTCCATTCATGCTTATGTGGACAACTCCAGTACCTCATGTATCTCTTCAAGCAGAGAAAAAATGGATTGAGCACTATAAAGCAAAATTTGGTGATGAAGAGCCATACACTGGAGCTAAAGGTTACCTTCCGTGCCGCTACCCACATGCAACTTATGCAGCGATGGTTAGTGCACTAGATGAAAAGGTTGGGCTTCTAGTAGAGAAGCTAAAAGCTGATGGAATATATGACAACACAGTTATCATGTTCACCTCAGACAACGGATCAACGTTTAATGGCGGTAGCGACTCGCCATGGTTTAACAGCAACGGCATACTTAAAACAGGGCGAGAAAATGGTAAGGGTACAGTAACCGAGGGTGGTATACGTGTTCCTCTTATTGTATCATGGCCAGCAACAATTAAAGCAGGTAGCACCTCTGATCATATAAGCGCATTTTGGGATATTCTACCAACATTTGCAGATATTGCAGGTATCGAGAACCCTAATCCAACAGATGGTATTAGCATTCTTCCAACACTTAAAGGTAAAGAGCAAAAAGAGCACGAGGCATTATATTGGGTATTTGGCGAGGGCAAAGGCTCAAGAGCAGTGCGTATGGGTAACTGGAAAGGTGTAATTTACAACATACGAAAGGGTAATGATGTAATTGAGCTATACAACCTAGCTAATGACCTGCACGAAGAGAACAATGTTGCAGAACAAAACCCTGAGGTGGTAAAAAAGATAAGAGAAATTATGGTTAGAGAGCACCAAGTGGCGACTCACTACCCTGAATTTAATTTTATCAAGGGTAAGTAATATTACTATTTAACGTAGATATGCTGCAACTTAAGCGCATATTATAGGGCACGCTGTAATTTAAATAACAGTGTGCCCTATATTTTTATATGCATTTCAGATATATTTCAGATTTAATATCTATATTTGTACTACTAAATAGTAACATTAATAAAATAAAACATCATCATGAAAAAATTATTTATTTTTCCAGCATTAATTATCGCCCTACTACTATGTTCGTGCGAAAAGAACAACAATTCAAATTCAATTATGCGAGATACGCTTTATGAGCTCTATCCAGATGCCATAGATGTAGATTGGGACCACGAAAGAGGGGGATACAGCGTGGCTGAGTTTTACAGCGGTTCAGTAGAGATCTCTTTATGGTTTAAAAATTCAGAAGTTGTAAGCACAATGATAGATATTCCATCATATAAGCTACTGCCAACTGTTATACAAGATGGGCTCAAAAACAGCAAGTATGCCGATTGGATTATTGAAGATATAAAGCATATAAAATATCCTGTACAAAGCGACCAGTATCTGATTAGTGTAGAGTCGGGCATATTTGACAAAGAGCTATATTTCACTGCTGAGGGGGTGTTATTGTAGAATTTACATCAGCAAAATTTAATCATACAGAGCACTACTTCTGCTCATTGCAACTAATATTGTCAGCACAAAGTTATATTCACTTAATTTTGTGCTGACAAATATCTATTACAATTAATCAAGAGACATCAATTTAGAACATGAAAATACTCATAGTTGAAGACAATATAGAGATATCTGAGATGATATCTGAGGCGCTACGTTCGCAACGTTTTATTGTGGAGGTGGCTGAAACACATACAGAGGCGATGTCAAAGATCAACTTATATGAATATGAGTGCATATTATTAGATGTAATGCTTCCTGATGGCTCAGGGTTATCGGTACTTAAAGAGCTTAAAAGCATAGGTAAAAATGGAAGCGTTATTATCCTCTCGGCACGTGACTCGCTTGAAGATAAAATTACGGGGTTAGAGCTTGGGGCAGACGATTATATAGCAAAGCCATTTCACATGTCTGAGCTGATTGCTCGAATACGAAGTGTACGACGACGCAATGGAAACAATGGAAAAATGAGTATTTCTTTTGGTAATATATCAATCACCCCTGAGAGATTTGAGGTGTATATTGATGGTGTAGAGGTTGACTTGCTAAAAAAAGAGTATGATATTTTACTCTATATGATTGAGCGACAAAATATTCTTATAAAAAAAGAGATGATTGCTGAGGCAATTTGGGGAGATTATATTGATCAGGTCGATAATTACGATTTTATATACACTCAACTAAAAAATTTAAGAAGCAAACTAACGAAAGCAAATGCAGATGTGGTTATAAAGACTGTATATGGGTTTGGTTATAAAATGTGTGAATTAACATGAAACTACGATACCGAATAATAAGCAGAGTATTTATCACCCTATCAATAATTCTATCGATTTGGGCTACTTTTTTTTATTTCATAATTATTGGTGAACTATATGATGAGATAGACGATAACCTAGAAGATTACAGCGAGATAATAATCACCAATTTCAATGCAGGCAATGATATGCCGCATAAGAATAATGGCACTAACAACTCGTATCATATAGAGCTCATATCTAAGAGCGACTATATTATGGAGGGCGAGCCTACATTCTTAAAGTCTATGTTGTATATCGAGGCTAAGCAAGAGAGCGAACCAGTGCGAATATTCAAAACAACATTTAGAGGTGACGGTAATAAAACCTATCGCCTTATTGTGTATACCCCGAGTATCGAACATGAAGATTTAATAGAGTCTATATTGTTATATATGGTCTATCTGTTTATATTACTGCTGGTAACTATAGGTTTTATTAATATATGGGTATATAAAACGAGCATGGCTCCGATGTATAAAATTCTTAGCTGGTTAGAGACATATCAACTAGGAGAGAAAAATAAAAAGCTTTATAATAAAACAGACATTAGTGAATTTCAGAAGCTTAACGATGCCATAAACTCCAATATCGAAAGAATAGAAAAGAACTACACCATGCAAAAGGAGTTTATAGCTAACGCATCACACGAGCTACAAACACCACTAGCAATTTGTAAAACAAGGCTTGAGGGGCTACTAGATAGCGATTTAAAAGAAGAGCAACTAGGTAAAATCATAAAGACACAAAACACTATTGATTACATGACAAGGTTAAACAAAACATTGTTGCTACTATCAAAAATTGAGAACCAGCAATTTATTGATAAAGAAGAAGTTAATATAAGCTATATAATAGATACCCTCATTTGTGATTTTAAAGAGATATATGCGTCGCATAAGATAGATGTAGTAATACAGCACGATGCAATATTAACAGTAAACATGAACCATGTATTAGCTAAAACACTAGTTATAAACCTATTGAAAAATGCGTTTGTACACAACCATAAGTTTGGAATGGTGCATATAAATATAGAGTATTCTAAATTAGTTATAGAAAATAGCGGAGACAGTGCACTTGATGACAAATTAATATTTGAGCATTTTTATCAAGGAACGAAAAAAGAGAACTGTACTGGGCTAGGTTTAGCAATAGCGCATTCTATATGTAAAGAGAATAATTATAAAATTACATACAAATATATTCAACAAAAACATCAATTTTCAATATTATTTTAGATGATTCAGCTTTATTTCAGAATTATATATTATCTTTGTAGTGTAATTAAAGCTAATTAAATAATAATTAAATAATTAAAAGTATGAAAAAGGTATTTATTACAATGGTAGCATTATCATTGACCAGCGGTTCAGCAATCGCAACAACAACAGATGTATTAGGCAAAATCAGAGATTTTATCAAAACAGAGTACTCCAATGCAATTACTGTTGAGTCTGAGATGGAAGATAACAAAATAGAGGTTGATATCATCCACAACAAGAAAGAGAAGACACTTACATTTAGTGATGCAGGAGTATGGGAGTCTACAAAGTATGACATCAGAAAATCAGAACTTCCTAGAGTTGTAAGAAATGCTGTTGAAAACTCAGAATATTCTTCGTACAGAATGGATGACATTGAAACTATCCAGACACCAACAAAGACTATTTACGAAATTGAGCTAAGCAAATATCTTAGAGAGGATATCACTATATTAGTAGATGATAAAGGAGATATTTTAATGAATTTCAACCAACAAAAGATAACAAATACTATTATTCTGTAGTAATTTATTTTATTAAGGCACTCATATAAATCGCAAAAACTGCTATTGATAAGAGCAACCTCAAAAACAATAGATAATAAAAAAAAGGTTATAATGCACTTTTGCAAGTGTATTATAACCTTTATTTTATTAGTTAGGCTGATTCGCAAAACCTTGGTTTTGTGAATTAGCCAGCTCCCGAAGGGAGC
>CAMQVM010000072.1 GCA_947038135.1 uncultured Rikenellaceae bacterium | reverse complement strand
TAGATGTTTTGATGTTGCATAAAAAGACGGCTTATATGGGATGCTTACAGACATTACACTAAGACTACTAAAATCTCCACGAAGCACATAGTGCCATGTTTTGATTTTTAGCATTATATGTACCTGGTTGAAACTGATCAAACATATTAGTAAATACATTCGTGAAACCTATGTTGTAGGTAAATCCTAAACCGAACTGACTAAATTGCAGTCCGCAGCCCACAACACCCGACACTAATGCCTTGCGTGATCCAGGAGAAGATGTCTTTTGTGAGTCTACCTTAACTGTTGATGACAGATGAAAATCAAACTGCGGACCAGCCGAAATATACAAAAGATCTAGAAAATATAGACGTGCAACAACGGGCACTGAGATATAATTACTGTGCACCTTAGTATTATCAGATAGATCAGCAGTGACTCTGCTATACATAGCAGATGCCTCGACTCCTATAAAGGCAAAATCTATACCCCCTGATAAACCAACATTAAAACCTGGACTAAACCCAGATTGCTTCAACCCAGTGAAGTTCGAGAAGTTCATACCGAACTTTGGTGCTAGATATAAGCCATCTCCAGCTCGTGCTGCTCCTACTAACAGTAGGCAAAAAGATAAGATTAATAAACTTTTTTTCATAATTGACATTTTAAATATTAATAATAGTAAATTTTATTCAAACTCCTCTAACCGAAACCCTAAATCGTCATACACTCCATAAATAGGTGTGGAGTCAATCCATTGTCCTAATATAATAATTTCGGAGGTTGAGTTGAGCTTATAGCGTGTAGCTCCATGCAAGTGACCAAATACAAAGTATTGTGTGTCATGCCCTGCTGCTATGCATTCTCTTGCGAACTTAGCCATTGGCTCGCTCTCACCAGTGAATTTATGCTCTATGCTTTTTTTGCCTCTGTTGCGTTTAGACCATCTGCTTCCAAATGACATGACTAAATCAGAGTGCGTAAAAAAGGAAAATAACCTATATATTAAGGTGCTACTAAACAGAGTATACAACACCTTAGATGCGAACTTATAACGAGCAAATATAGCATCTCCATGCTCAATATGAAACCTCGATTCACCTAAAATTATTTCAAAGTTAGGCTCTTTGATAAGTTTTGCCCCAACCTCATTTTCTAAGTAACCACGGTGCCATGCATCATGATTACCGCAAAACATATATATATCTATGCCATCTAAACTCATCTGTTTTAAAGAGTAAAGTGTATCAATGAAACCTTTAGGTACAGAGTATTTATACTCAAACCAGAAATCAAATATATCACCAACAAGAAACAGCCCCCTTTCACCCATAGGATGTAGCAATAGCTCTTTGTGCACCATTTGCAGCCATTTTACAAATAGCTCTTCTGTCTGTTTTACTCCCCGAGGAGATTGTAACCCTAGATGAACATCTGAAGCAAAAAAATATTTCATACGTAATTGGTGTTATATTAATCTAATGTTTTGCTACATAAATTTGAAATACTATCCTTGATAGGCTCAATATGAATTGCTACATGGGTATGTATACCATACTTTTTTCGTAGCCTAGATTCTATCTCACACGATATATCATGGCTCTGTTGAACGGTCATTTTAGGTGCAAGACGAATATGCACCTCAATAGCAAAGTCGTTGCCAATGCGCCTAGTTCGAAGATTATGAGGATCTGTAACCTTAGGAACTGATCCTATAAGATCTAATATATCCTCTTGTATCTCTCGTGGAAGTGCCCTCTCTAACAGATCATTAATGCTTGGTGACATAAGTTGAAAAGCTACCCTCATGATAAATAAGCTTACAAGAGCCGCAGCTATTGGGTCAAGTATAACCCACTCATTGCCTAGCAAAAATGCTCCTCCAACACCTATAAAGGTACCTATTGAAGAGTAAGCGTCAGATCGGTGATGCCAGGCGTTTGCAAGTACTAGCGAGCTGTTTACTTGCTTTCCTACACGTATAGTATAGCGATACAAAGCCTCTTTGCACACAATTGAGCATACTGCAACATATAACACCCATGCAGTAGGTTGATCTACTATTCCGCCACCAATAATAAAACGAATTTTTTGAATAGAGTCCCAAAATAGCCCTAAACCTACAGCTAGTACCACTATTCCTAATAATGTAGTTGCCATAGTTTCATACTTACCATGACCGTAGGCATGATTGCAATCTTTAGGTTTTGACGAAAGTCGTACAAATATAAGCACAATCACATCAGTAGTAAAATCTGACAGAGAGTGGATTCCATCTGCCAACATTGCCCCACTACGCCCCAACACTCCAGCTGAAATTTTCAGAATCACTAAAGCAAGGTTAACTAAGCTTCCTATAAATGTTACTTTGTATATGCGTTTTTGTCGGGTTGCTGACTCCATAACATTACTATTATTGGTTTACAAGCTCAATTTGTGAGTTTAAAACTGTTCAGATATTTTTTTCATTAAATCAGCACCAAATATGTTTTTACCCACAATATTACCTGAACGATCAATTAAGTAGTTTGCAGGAATTTGTGTTATATTATAGCCAGTAACAGCAGGCGAGGTGTTTCCTTTAAAGTCATTTACGCTAATCCAAGGTAGCTTCTGCTCAGTAATACTATTTATCCAGCTGCTCTTAGATTGATCAAGTGATATTTGGTATATTTCAAAGCCTCTATTATGATATACATCATATACCTCTTTTAGCTCACTGTTAAGAAAGGTACTAGCCCTGTCTGCATTACTCCAAAAGCTCAACAATATAACCTTGCCTTTTAGTGCAGATAAAAGCTGCTCTTCACCATACATATCGTTCATTGCTATTTCAGGAAAAGATAACGATGCACTATTAGATAGAGAGTTGTTTACCATACCTGCCAGCTTCTGACGCCCCCTAATACTCTTTACATCTTTAAGTAGCGATTTTACATGAAGTGATTTTGGGTATCGCTTAAATAGCGAGTCTGCAACCATTGAAAAATATATTATGTCTGCTTCGCTATCAAAAGTAATTATACCGTTGGGCATTCGCTGGTATAATGCTACTATCGAGGCTAATGAGCCACTATTTTGCACAAGAAATTTTATACACTCCTGCTTATGCTTAATATATAATTGCGCTATCTCTTTGTTTATCTGCTCACGCTCAATATCGTGAGTTGATAGGTTGAATATTTGATAAAGTGAATCTATCTGCGAAGATACATTATTAACCTTCTGTCCCATCTCCATTACTAGGCGAGAGCCTTCAGAACCTTCTACTCCATACCCTCCAGGTATATTAAAGATAGAGTTAACCTTTACATTTTCGCCTTTTGACACTAGCAGTGTAAGATTATTTCCATCTAATTGTAGATTTAAAAATTTCGGGTCGTTACTAGATATTATATGTTTAAAGCTAAATCCACCATCAGAGTTTAGCTGTACCGAATCGATAATCTCTCTTGAGGGAGCAATCTGTTCTATATACATCATTTTGTCTGGCTTGCCATGAATAGTGCCTGAAACTCTTACTGTATCAGATGAACACGAAACTGTCATAATGAACGAAAGAAATAATGCAATAGCTGACAAAGGCTTAAAATTTACAGAATATTTATATCCAATTTTCATATTTTTTTTTTTGTGTATTATTAATATTATTATGCAAAATTAACAAATATTTTTAATTTAGACACCTATTAAGTAAAATAATAATCACTCTATACAATCATTATGGTTATAATCAAGATATTACAAGTTAATAATTATTATTTGAAGGCTGTTGTAAACATCAGTTTTGAGCAAAATGCCTTGCTAGCTTAGATTAAAACAGCTGCTATATCAGTGACAATATATAGATGAAAAAGGGTCAATAAACAGCAACTTACAAGCAAATTTAACATTTTTTAAAAGTTTTTAAGGAGATTTGTAATAAATTTAATTATCTTTGCAAAGTTTTATCAGTGAAAATTATGAAAAAAAAGACTAAGGTACTTTATGTATGTGGGGAGTTAATGCCTTATTTACCTGAAAGTAAAATTTCTGCACTATGCAGACAATTGCCACAACAAATACAAGAAAGAGGGGGAGAGATCCGCACCTTCATGCCTAAATACGGCTCTATAAATGAGCGTAAAAACCAGCTACATGAGGTTATTAGGCTCTCTGGAATGAATATTATTATCGATGATTCAGATCATCAATTAATAATTAAAGTAGCATCTATTCAATCGGCTAGAATGCAGATCTATTTTATAGATAATGATGACTTCTTCAATCGAAAATACGAAGTAAAAGATAACGAAGGCAACTATTTTGAAGATAATGACGAAAGAGCAATATTTTTCGCTCGTGGTGTTATCGAAACTGTTACTAAGCTGCGCTGGTCGCCAGACGTAGTACATTGTCATGGGTGGTTTTCATCTGTAATGCCTGCTTATATTAAGCGAATGGTATCAGATAATCCACTATTCAGTGATTCAAAAATTGTTATATCACTATATAATGATAGCTTTCCTGGCTCTTTAAACGAGAATTTCTTTAAAAAATTAGCTAGTGAGGGTGTCGTTGACAACGAATTAACTTTTTTAGAGGATCCTACATACGAAAATCTAATTAAATTCGTTCTACAATACACAGACGGAGTTGTATTTGCCGACACTGAGATTAATGCTTCATTAAAAGAGTATATTATCGAAAGTGGCATTAAGACTTTAGATATGTGCGAGCACGACGATGATTATGCAGATAAATATGCTGAGTTCTATGCGTTAGTGTTAGAATAAAAAATACAATTAATGGCCCCACGGGGCAGTATACTGAAATTTATGTTAAAAAAAGGGTTAGTTGCTTCAGCACTTTGTGTTGCAGTATCGATGGTATCGTGCGAACAAGTAGATTACAATGTGGGGGGTGATTTAGTACCCGACAACAGCAAAATGACTTTTGTTGCAGATACTCTAGAGAATTTTAATGCATATACACGCACAGTTGACTCTGTTGCTACGTCAATGCTTGGGTATACAATGCTTGGAAATACCACAACACCATATGTAGGGTCAACGGATTTCTCTTTTATATCTACATACCTGCCTAATACAGATTCTTTGTGGGGTACTAATCCTACTATCGACTCTGTTAAGTTTGTATTAAGAACAAGCCCAGCTGGTGGAGATAGCTTATTGCCACAGGTTGTATATATTAACAAAGTTAATAAGTACCTTGAAAGCTTTATGGACACTACTTATTACAGTAATTTCAATTTTGCTGATTATGTAGATCCAAATCCTATTGCTGTAATGACTACAATAGACTCATCTGTTAATAAGGTTAACCTTCCAATTAGTTTTGCAAAACCTCTGCTTGATACAACAGGTCAAATATATCAATTCGATACACTATTCCTTAAGAAGCATTTTGGTTTAATGCTATCAACAGCAAAGCATCATACAGAGGGAGTTTATAGTAATGTTATATTGGCTTCTTCAGGAATTGAGGTCTATTACCGCAATCAAAACGTGCCTACTCCTGATACATTGATGGCTTTTTTTACCATGGAAAACAATCAGCGCTACAACACCAGTTTTACAATGATCAAAAGAGATTTTACTACTGCCGATCCTGTAATAGGTGTAAACGATGCAATTATCAATACAGAAGAGGCACAAAGTACAGTTTATGTGCAAGGTCAAGCGGGGTTACTTACTAAGCTAGATCTTAAAAAAGAGTACTTTGATGCTATAAAAGAGAGTGCTAAGCTAAAAGGTTTCTCTACAATTGTAATCTCTAATGCTACACTTACATTGCCAGTGGTTGATCCGACCCCTGCATCTATGACTAGATCAGTCCCTAGGTTAGGTGCATATTACGATTATGCTGCTTATGGTTACCTATCTGACTACTATATGGCAATTAGTGCCGAAGAGAATGACTCTTCAACATCGTACGACGGAACACTTAATCGTGCAAAAAATAGATATACAATGGATATCACTGAGCATATACAATCAATCTTTATGAATGAAAGTAGCTCAACATCAGATGATGAAGTTGTAAATGACAAGAAAGATAATCTATATGTTATAGAGTTGGCAAATGCTGTTGGTATTAATGGCATTAAAATTGAGTTTCTACCAAACCTATCAACATTAGATGCTACAAAAATTGAGTTGAATTTAAAATATGTAATGCTTAAATAGCAATTTACATTTAAATAGTAGTATATTATAAATTATAAGTAATCAATTGTTCCATCTGATTACTTATAATTTTGTTGGATAAATATATGAGCATTTTGTTTAATCAAAACCAGTAACTGCTGGTGAAAAAATAAATTATATGGCAGATAACGTAGTTATAGTCGAGTCCCCTGCTAAGGCTAAAACAATTGAAAAAATATTAGGTGAAGGATTCTTAGTAAAATCAAGCTTTGGGCATATTCGTGACCTTCCTAAAAGTGGTATCGGTATCGATATCGAGAATAACTTTACACCACAATATGAGGTTTCGCCATCTAAATCAAAAGTGGTGTCTGAGCTAAAAAAAGCAGTTGCTGCTGCAAAAACTGTCTGGCTAGCATCCGATGAGGATCGTGAAGGCGAGGCAATTGCATGGCATCTTAGTGAAGTGCTTGACCTGAAGAAGAAAGAAACTAAACGAATCGTTTTTCATGAGATTACCAAAACAGCTATTGAAAATGCAATAAAGTCGCCTCGTGCTATCGATATTAACTTGGTAGGTGCGCAGCAGGCTCGTCGTATTGTTGATAGGCTGGTAGGTTTTGAGTTGTCGCCTGTGTTATGGCGTAAAATCAAACCCTCTTTATCAGCAGGTAGAGTTCAGTCGGTTACTGTAAGGCTTGTGGTTGATCGTGAGCGTGAAATTATAAATCATGTAAGTAAAAACTTCTATAAAACAGTAGCAGTATTTACAGCCATAGGAGAGCGTGGTGCAATATACACTTTTAAAGCTGAATTATCAAAAAAATTCCCTACTAAAGAGGAGGCTTTAGAGTTCTTGAATAGCTGTCAAGGTAGCGATTTTCAAGTTGGCTCTGTTGAAAAAAAAGAGGGCAAAAGTTCTCCAGCAGCACCCTTTACTACATCTACATTACAGCAAGAGGCTAGCAGAAAGCTTGGGTTTTCAGTAAGTCAAACAATGTCAGTGGCTCAGCAGCTCTATGAGGCTGGGCATATCAGTTATATGCGTACCGACTCAGTAAACCTTTCGAATGATGCTATAAGTGCTATATCTACATCTGTTACATCTAATTATGGTGCTGAATATTTGCAAGTCCGTAGGCATAAAACAAAGAGCAAAGGGGCGCAAGAGGCTCACGAGGCTATCCGCCCTACTAATATAGCCAATAAAGATATTGCTTCGGGGTCTAACGAAAAAAGACTTTATAAGCTTATATGGAACCGCACTGTTGCATCTCAG
>CAMQVM010000071.1 GCA_947038135.1 uncultured Rikenellaceae bacterium | reverse complement strand
TTTTTTTAAAAAGCGTAAATAAAAAATGTATTACCCCAAAAAACAGCTATAAGTTTTGTTTTAGGGGTGATTTATTAATAAAAACCATACCTAAATAGTTGAACATAAGTATATTTAACGTTTTGCGAATCTCCCTATATAAAGTGTAGTAAAGAGAGTATATACTAGCTCTTATATTTAAGCTCCTCTCTGTTTTAACAAGTAGCTCACTTTGGATAGTAAACTACTTTTTTATGTGCCACACAAATCATCTATGCCATTACGTATATTTACACTCGTTATAAGGTCACAAAAAAAGGTGTTTCAGAGAACTGAAACACCTTTTTTGAATATAAATAGTTAAAGCTACAAAGTAACAACCCCTGCACCATTAGATTCGCTAGCTGATCTAATTTTAATTTTAAGAACAACACCATTGTTAGCACCTGTAAGAGCTAACTTCTTTACACTATACACAGCTGGTGTATCAATAATCGATACCTTTTTGTCATTAGAGCTAGATATTACATTGCCATCTGCAATTATTTCATAACCCTTAATAGTAACATCTCCACCCTTTCTAATACTCATAATAGTAATGTTTTTCAGCTCAGGTAGTTGTGCGGCTGATATCTGAAATGTAAGCTCTTTACTGCTTTTTGCTTCAATACTCCAATAACCAACAGTGTTAGTGTTGTTGTCAACGAGTAAAGATCTATCTATATCTCTGCTATTCTTTATCATTCTTGTTGATAGCTCAATAATATCTACCTCAGGTTTAGCATCATTTGTTATATGATTCTCAACCCAGTTGCTCTCCCAAGCTGCATAATCAAACGGCTTATCGCTTTTTTTCTCTGCAAAATAGTGTTTCCAGCGTGGTAGGTAGTATTCACCAATAAGACCACCCCATACTCTAGCAGAGTAGTCATCAACTGGAGGTCCCCATATAGTTATAATCCTCTTAGCATTTTGTAGATACTGCTTTTTCTGTGCCTCGGTCTTTCCGCTTCTTTCAGCGAAATCTAACCATCGAGATAGGTTCAAGGTTGGGTGGTTTCGCAGTAGAGAGTCCATTGCCATCAAGGTGTTCTCAAAGCGAACCTCATATTGCGCAGCACGCTCTTTATCTCCTAACATATACTCTTGGTCGATCAAGTTAATCAGCAGTTCAGCTTTTCCACCAAGGTACAAAGCAGTATACTCAGCAAGGTCTACCTTATATAGCTCGCTACGCTTATATTTTGGTGCAGCAGCAGCAAACTGCTCAATACCTTCAAAAAATTCGTTGTTGATATTGATTGATCCGCTCTTCATTCTTCCAGGTCTAAACTGCCAGTTGTATCTTGGGTGGTCAGTGAAGGTTCCATATACCGACTTTTGTAGAGTCTTAAGGGAGTTTTGGATAGAATTATTAGATTGTCCATACCTATTTTGTATATACTTTTTGTACCATACATCAATATCTATCTTATCGTTACTCCAACCTGCATCTGTATATAGCTCATAGATTATCTCATTATTCTCAATACCCTCGGGAGCTGCACCATGCCCAATAAGAGCCCCTCTATTTGATGATTTTAATACCTCTAAGTGTCCGTTAGCATAGAAGTCTAACACTCCAGTTAAGCCAACTTTGCCTCCCATATTAGGAATTACGCTATATACCCACTGTTTGTTATGTAGCCCCTTGTGATACTCCCAGTTAACCTCTGACTTCCAAAAATGCTTGTTGTAGTCGACTGCTAAGTCTAGTAATATCATCTTGTCATTAGGCACTTTTGAAACTAATGCTTCTAGTGTTTTGTAGTCCCATATTTCTCTTTGGTAACCGAACATCCAGCCCTGCATGACCCATGTTGCATTAGGGTTTACATCTTTAATAGCGCTATATACAATGTCGCCATAAGAGGCTAGTAGGTCGTATCTCTTTTGTGAGTCTTTTGGAGGAAATGGAATCTCCATCTCATTAAAGCTATCAACTAGGTAGTGGTCATTTTTGCCAAACTCCTTTTCCCACTCTCTGATAAATGCACTTGCAATTTCAGTGTAAAGCTCATCTTCGGGCGACAACATCCAGTTATGGAACGCTCCAGCCCAGCTTGTTTCAACCAGTTCAATATCAGGATATATACGCTTAAACTCTTTAGGAACAAAACCTGGAAACCCCATGGTTATAGGCTTCATATCTAACGATTTCATTCGAGTAAGTATCTTATGTTGAAGCTTTATCTGATCGTCATGCCATTGCTGATTCAATGGACCATCAATATTACTTATGTTACCCATACGCATCCATGGTAGGTGAGCTGGACCAGCAAAATAGTTGTTTATTTCGGTGTCGGTAAGTCCAAACTCTTTCCATACACGTGCTAAGATAGCCTCATATCCTACAAGTGCTAAAGGCATATTTATGCCATGTAGCGCCATCCAGTCTATCTCTTTCTCCCAGCGAGCCCAGTCCCAATATGGAGTTGAATAACCGTAAGTTACGACGTTGAAGTAGTAGTGGTTTTCAAATGGTGAGGTTACTTTGTGCGACTCTGCGTCGCTTAGTTCTTTAGGAATTACTATGTTTGATCCAGACCATGAGTTGATGCCATATCGATTTTTTTTGACAAAATCATAATAGCCTCTACTTAGTGCAATATCATCTGATCCAATGATATATAGTTTGCCATCTTTGACATAGTGCTCAAACTCTTTACTGCCTGAATTATTCTTTACAAGTTTGATGTTTTCAATGTTTCCTTCACTTGTTCGTGCAATTAATCTCCTTACGTCGTTGTCTGTCTGTGCGAAAAGTGTGTTGCCGATTAAGCAACATAAGCTTAAAAATAGTATTCTCATAGTTTTTGATTAATGATTGGTTTAATTTATAATATTAATAGTGTTACTTGCTTGTTTTTGAAGTTAGTACGTTTATATATACGTGTTAATTATTATATTCAGTAGTAAATCTACTTTTTAGTTTCATCATCTGGTTGGGCTTTATTGCTTACTCATAGGTTATTAATATGCTCATGTTTTTCGAATTTTACCTAAGCTATATATAAATAGATATACTAGCAACTTAGGGTGAAATATATTAAATCTGATAGGGTTGTGTCTACACTAAAATCTTACGTGGAGTCTAAGTTACCACTATAAGTGTCATAAAAGCGGGTAGTGTAAATCCTACATACGATACAATTACTATTGATCATAAATTAACACCCGTAATTAATCTTTTATCAGTAGCAGTTGTCATCTTTTGAGGTGCTGCCATTGTTGCGATTTGTAATTAGGCAAATATACGAATTTTTATTATACATACAATATAAAATGCTAATTCTGTCTAATTATATAAATTTGTGCACACAAATATAAACACCTATATGTCTAAATCACCCATAATACATATATCAGTAATATAAAAGAGAAAAAACAATTTACAGTCAGCTAATTTAGTGGTTTTATTATCTGTCAATGACAATTTTGTACCTATGCTCATTTCAAAAGCTTAAGTGTATGTTTTCTTTCACTGCACCTATAATTTCTACAAATAATAAGAGGTGCTGAATTTTAAGTATTACAAATATAAGTAGTTGTTTTTAAGTTGTGAGTATCAACAAAGTAACGTTTAAGCGCTCTATCTTATAGAGGCTCAAACGTTACACAAAGTTATTTAAATATCATATTAACTAACTATATTCAGAGTTATTTATACTATAAACCAATAAATGTCGTTTATTAGCCTATGATACATAATGCAATAATAATGCTAGCTAGTGGCAATAAAGGTTGAGTGTTAGAATAAATTAATATATATTAATAGTAAGTAGAGTTGTTTAATTGTATGTGTAACTCATTTATTCGTGTTATAAACTGTTGCTTCTGTTTTTAACTTCCGAAAATATTTGTACCTTTGTAGTTCAGTTGTTTGATATTGTGTCTATAATAGGTGGAGTTAATACTGTATATTAAAGCATAATGATCAAGAAACAACAAAGCATTTATACTATATGTGTAATTTATAGTGTATTGTGAATTTATTAATTTATACTAATTTTATGAATTTCAGGTTAACAGTAACAACGCTGCTTTTATTACTATTTGTAACAGAGGTAGTTGTAGCACAAGAAAGCAATGATAAAGTAGTGCCAATCAAGTTTGCTAATATGGATAGCTGGCTTGAGCGCCCTATTAAAGAGTCTTTCTTGATTGGTGGTGGAAGAAAAACAATCTACGAAATTGCGCCAGCAAACAAAGACTTTAAAGAAAACACACCCTACAAACCAACGGTTTCAGACTGGGCTACATCTAACGTGTATGCTAAAGTTAATGGTGTGCATAAAGCTAGTGTTACAGTATTTCCTGAAAAAGAGGAAGATGGTAATATCTGTGCTAGGCTCGAAACACTTGTTGATGGCGTAAAGGTTCTAGGGCTTGTTAATATAAATGTATTAGCAACAGGTTCTATATTTTTAGGTGAGATAGTTGAGCCTATAACTGACACCGATAATCCTCAAGCCAAGCTGCTGACTGGAATACCTTTTAAAGGTAAGCCTAAAGGGATGGAATTTGACTACAAAGTAGACCCTGCAGGGAAAAGAATTCGACTATCAGGGTTTCGTACCAAATATTTGCCTGGGGTAAACGCCTGCGAGGCAGTGATGATTCTTCAGTATCGATGGGAAGACCAGCAGGGAAATATTTTTGCTAAGAGGGTCGCAACAACATGGCAGCGTTTTTATGATAAGCAAACAACATGGCAGCGCAACTATAAAATGAATCTTGATTATGGCGATATCACCTCTTTAGGTACATTTAAAGAGTTTCAAACCCTTATTACAGGCGAAAATACGTGCTATGCTCTCAACTCTCAAGGTGACATTAAACCTATTCAAGAGGTAGGCTGGGCAAATGAAACTGAGGAGGCAACACATTTAATTATGCGTTTTAGCTCTGGCTACGGAGGAGCATATATCGGGTCAGTTGGTAGTAAATTTTGGATAGATAACATAAAAATTGTATATTAATTTATGGCATTTATCCACCAAAATAGATATAAATAACAATATTTTGCGTTCTTTTTTGCAATAAATGAAATCTTTTATTACATTTGTAAAATATTAATAAATTAGTTAATCACAATCTTACAACAAATTTAACGACAGTATGAAAAATTTCAAGTTTATTTTAACACTCCTTTTAACAATTGGGTTAGGCTATTCTGCAACTGCACAAACTGCAGCAGAGGTAAAAAAGAAGTTTAACGAGGCAGCAGCCAAGTATAACGCTAAAGATTATGCAGCAGCAGTTCCTCTTTTTGAGGCTACACTTGCTCTTGCAGACAAATCACCAGATGATGTACTAGATACATACGAAAGTGCTCAGTCTTTATTAATAAATTCATATTACAGTGCTGGCGTTGCTGAAGCACGTGCTGGCAAGTTTGATGCAGCATTAGTGCTGTTTAACAAGTGCTCAGAGCTTGGGTCTCTTACTTCAAACTCTAAAGCTAATTCAGCAAAAGCTATGATTGGTAATGTTTACATCGCTAAAGGTACTGTTGCTGCTAAAGCTGGCAATGCTGCTGAAGCTGCTACACAGTTCAATACTGGTTATATGCTTAATAAGCGTAACACTAAGCTAGGTCTTTTAGCTGCTCAATACTATTCTGAATCAGGTAACATGAGTGCTGCGGCTACCATCTACAAAGAGATAATTTTATTAGGTGAAACTCACTCTAAATATGCTTCAGCTGCAACATCTGCAAAAAATGCATTCTCTTCTTACTACCTATCATTAGCTATTGAGGCTACAAAAGCTAACAAGTATGCTGAGGTGTTAACTAACATCGACTCTATTCTTGTTGTTGACCCTGCAAATGCTCAAGGTCTACTTGTACGTGTTCAAGCTGCTAACAATATGAAGAAAACATCTGATGTGATAAAGTATGCTCCAGAGGCTCTTGCTGCACAGACTGATTTAGCTACTAAAGCTAATATCAACTTCTTTTTAGGTGCTGCATATCAAACTAAAGAAGATAAAGCTAAGGCTATTGCTGCATATAAATTGGTTACTTCTGGTCCTAATGCTGCTTCTGCAAAGGAGTTGGCTATTGCACTAGCTAAGTAATTCTGCTAGGCTGCCTTTACAGGTACGCTTTTATTCATAACCCTCATGGTGGACTTTGGTCTGTCATGAGGGTTTTTTAGTTTGGTTTGTGGTTGGTTTGCGGTTGGCTCAAGAGCGCTTATGTTATCATTTATGCGCATAAAGCATTTGATGATGCTTTACCTAAGTTTACTGCTACTATCGATATTTCAGCTATTACTGTTGATGAGGCAAACAATAAAGTTTTAGTTCTCCCTAAAGGAGATGTAATCGTAGCTGGCGATGATGTTTGTATTTAATCATGCGTTAACTTCTTTATCTAGGGAGATTCGCAAAACCTAAAATAAGTATATTTAAGGTTTTGCGAATCGCCCTAGATATCAAGAACAATTATCAACAACAACATATACTCACAAGCAGGTAATTATCAAGTGAAATATACTAACAAAACAAAATAATAATATCGATTTACATTACAGTATTATTCATTGAGTAGCAAGAAGATTTAAAAATATCACTAAAAATTGATTTTTATTTACATAAAATTGATAAATTATCAAAAATTATGTATACTTTTGCATCAACAAACACACACTACAATAATAAAATAATAAAAATGAATAAATTGATACCTTTATTGCCTCTAATAGGAGGTGTAGTTGCAATAAGTAGTTGCGATAATCAAAAATCCCAAAACAGCAAACCAAATGTAATTTACATCTTAGCAGATGATCTAGGTTATAGCGAGCTAGGGTGCTACGGACAAACACGCATAGAAACTCCGAATATAGATGCACTAACAAAAACAGGAGTCAAATTCACACAAAATTATTGTGGTGCACCAGTATCTGCACCCTCACGATCAGTACTAATGACAGGCTTACATCTTGGGCATACTCCAATACGTGGAAATGATGCTATGGGAAAGCGTGGAAATGTATGGAGCCATCAAGCAATGCAAGATAATCCATCACTAGAGGGGCAGGCACCAATGAATGCTGACACCAAAACTCTTGCACATCTGATGAAAAACTCAGGCTATGCAACAGGTATAGTAGGGAAATGGGGGCTTGGGTACCCTGGGTCGGTATCTACACCTAACAAAATGGGGTTTGACTTTTTTTATGGCTTCAACTGCCAAAGGCTAGCTCATACCTATTACCCAATGTTTATGTATCGCAACGACACAAGAGAACCCTTAGATAATGCACCACTCCTGCATCCTACCGAGAAGCTAGACAAAGGAGCAGATAAATATGACGAAGAGAGCTATGATAAATTCAATCGTAAACAATATGCTGGAGAGGTGATGTTTGATGAGGTGATGAGCTTTGTAGAT
>CAMQVM010000070.1 GCA_947038135.1 uncultured Rikenellaceae bacterium | reverse complement strand
AAATGACCCTTTTGAGGTTAAGCCAGCAAAGCGTGTAGAGGGTTTTTATGCAGGCGCAAGTAATACTGACCGTATTAATGGTACAGTTGCAACAGGTTATGATGTACATACTCTGTTAGGTGTTACATCAGCTACGCACACTATTACTAGTGTAACAAGTACATTTAATAAAGATTGGGATGCAGTAATCACAACTAGTGCTACAGCACCATCAACATTGCCTATTGTAGTTAATTGGAATAAGCCAAATAATGGAATGAAAGTAATAGGTAGTAAAGTTTATTTTTACCCTTTCCGCACTGCACCAGGTGATGAAGATATCTCGGGCAATTTATATGTAGTAGGTACAGTAAATGGTAGTTCATTTGCTTATAAATTGCCTTTAATGATAATAACGAGTTGTAAGTTACCAACAGTAGCAGAGAATTACAGCATTGCCATCGGAACTCTCAAAGTATCCGATCGTAACGTAGGGTCTAAACTACCAACAGTTGCTTACCCAACAGCGAATAAATACTTTACTAACCAGACTGACCACCCGGATTACATTAAGGGATCGAAAGGCGGTTCAAGTGCCACCTGGGTTAAGCAGCTTCCAGCGATCTCAGCTATAGCTGGTGAATATTACGCCCATACCCCAGACGCAGGAACCAATATGGCAAGTGCTTACACAGCGTGTGACACATTAAGTTTGGGAACAGGAGCAGGGACATGGCGTTTACCGGACGAGAGAAAGTCAGGCAATGCAGAAATCACCTTAATAAATACCCAGGTTCGCCACAGTAGGTTCAGAGTATACTTATTATCGACATTAACGAAGACTATCACCGCCGATGGCACGATACCATCATTCGTCGAGTACAGCGGAGTATTTCTTCCTATGGTTGGGTACTCTAACTACTCTACCAACGTGATCGGCGTCTACTGGTCTACTGCTCCTTACGGTAGCAGCGCGTGCAGCCTCTACGTCTACCCTACGAGCTCAGGCGTGTACAACGACGCTCGGTATTGTGGCTTCTCCACTCGCTGCGTGTCTGTTTAGTCGCTCGTGGGTTTCCCCCAGCTCGTCTAGTTTGCGGGTTGTATACACAGGCTTGCTCAGCAGTGTAAAGCGACAAAGGCGCTTATGAGAAAACATCAATCAAAAAAGAGGTATCCGTGAGGATACCTCTTTTTTGATTGTGTACATCATCACCATGTCAATCTACATTAAAAGAGCTCAGTGGGAAAATTAAACTCACCCAAATAACAAGCAAGAGAATAAGACAAAACAGAGGACAAATGAAGCACAATTTATGAGAGTGGCAGAAGGCGCCTCAAAATCCTCTCACCGATTTTTTTTGTTGCTTTTTTTTATAAAAAAAGTAAATAAAGAGATGTTGTAATCTGAAAAAAGTATAAACTATCTCCATCGGCACACCGCACTTTTGCTACGCAAAAGATGTCTTTAAGGTGTGCGTGCTGAGTGAGCTAGGAGCACCCAATAATAAAGATTTCAAGAGTTAAGAACAGCAAGGAGTCTAAGACTGCCCCCTTTAAAAAGGGAACACCCAAACTTTTTGCGAGAAACTACGTTTCTCTACTCCTGCGTAGAAACCCAAATTAAAACCCAAATTAAAACATAAATAGAAACCCACAAATAATAACAACTAATCAGCCCCCAAAATAACATCATCAAGTTCCATCACCTGCTCATCATGCCTATTATCACCAAGGATATTAGCAGGCATCTCCTTACTAGACTGAACCCCCAGCTGGCGCAACTTAAGCACTTGGCGTACCAAATTACCATTGCCCTCATTAAGCTGCTTCAACGCCTTGTTATAAGAGTTTTGTGAAAGCGTAAGGTGGCGACCTACCTCATCCATTGAGCTAGTGAAACCCACAAATTTATCATAAAGTTTTTCCCCCTGCTCTACAATTTTTGCAGCAGTTATATTTTGCAACGCCCGACGCCATAGGTCAGACATAAGCTTTAGGCAGGCAATTAGGTTCGTGGGGCTTATTAATATTATACGCTTAGCATAAGCTCGTGCCCATAGCTCTTTATCTTCTTGAATAGCTAAAATATATGCTGGCTCAATAGGTATAAACATCATTGTAAAGTTCAGCGACTCTTCAATATTGCTGTCATAGCGTTTAGATGACAGCGACTCTATATGGTCATATATAGATCGTAGATGCTCTTTTATATGCAGCTGTTGCTCTTGTGGTGTTTGCGAGCTGTGCACTTTGTCGAATGCCACGAGTGAAACTTTAGAGTCTATCACTATCGTTCTATCATCAGGTAGCTTCACCAGCACGTCAGGTATAATTACTTTGCCTGTCTGTTGGTCTTTTATGTGCTGCTGCAAAAAATACTCTCGGTCTTTTACTAACCCCGACTGCTGAAGTATGCTTTCAAGTATCATCTCACCCCAGTTTCCTCGTATCTTTGAGTCGCCCTTTAAGGCTGAGGCAAGGTTGTTCGCCTCTTTGCTTACCTTGTTTGTCTGCTCCATTAGCTCTCTTACTTGTGCCTCTAGTGAACTGCGTTGCTTGGTCTCTTCGGTGAAAGTCTCTTCTACACGCTTCTTAAACCCTACAATGCTGTCGCTTAATGGTTTTAATATAGAATCTATGCTGTCTTTATTTAGCTGTGTGAATTTTAGTGATTTATCATCTAGTATCTGGCTTGCTAGCTTCTCAAAGTAATACTGCGACTGCTTTTGCATCTCTAGCATCTCGGTCTTTTGTGTTGCTAGCTTCTCTTGCAGTGCGTTGTTTTGGGCTGTTAATGTGCTATTTTGGGCATATTTATCTTTGTCTATGTTTGTAAGAGTCTCTATATCTGCCGATAACTTAGCTATTGTATTCATGCTTTCGGTTAGCTGCTCTCTTTTATTATCTATGTAGCTATCTGCCTTTACAAGGTTTATTTTATAGTGGTCTAGCTCATCACTTATCTCTTTGTGTGCCATCTCAGCATCGATATACCGACGTTTGTAGGGGTAGTATATAGCTAGGGGTAGTGCGGCACCAGCAGCAATACCCAATATTATAAAAAGTATATTCATGATTATATGTAGTTATTTATCTTCGATAAAAAAGTTATTTCTTGCCAATTAAAAGGCGTGCCTGCTCTCTAGCTGCTGTTGTAACATCGCTTCCACTTAGCATCTTAGCAACAACCTCAACTCTATCATCGTTTGATAATACAGCTATATCTGTTGTTGCAACATCATCAATTTCTTGCTTAGATACCAAAATATGGCTATCTCCTTTTGCAGCAACTTGTGGTAGGTGAGTTATACAAATTGTCTGTATTGTGGCTGATAGCTTCTGCATTATAGCACCCATTTTATCGGCTACACGTCCCGAAACTCCTGTATCTATCTCGTCAAATATTATAGTTGGAAGTGCTTTGTGTTTAGCTGTAAGCGATTTTAGCACAAGCATCACACGTGACATTTCACCACCCGATGCAACTTTGTCGATAGGCTCTAGGCTCATACCCTTGTTGGCGCTAATCATAAATTTCACCTTGTCACGTCCGTTGGCACTAAGCGACTCACTGCTCTCTATATCAATCTTAAAACGGCAGCTCTCCATGCCAAGGTCGGCTAACATCTCTACCATGTAGTTCTCAATTTGTGGAAGTATAGCTTTTCGGCGAGTAGATATTTTATCGCTCAGCTCAATTGCTTTTACTGTAAGCTCCTCAATTCGCTTTTCGCTCTGTTCGATATGCGTTGAGCTTAGGTTTATGTTTAAAAGACGGCTTTCATACTCTGCTTGGAGTGCTATAAGTTCACTCTCGCTATTAAGACCGTGCTTCTGCATCAAGGTATTTAGTATATCTATACGGCTCTCTATATCTTCAAGCTTTCCAGGGTCGGCATCTATTTTGTCGAGGTACCTATCAGTTTCAATATCTATATCTTTCAGCTCATATAAAACAGAGTATAATCTTTCAACAAGTTCTGCCGCTTTAGTAGACACATCAGCTATCTTGTCAAATGAGCTGCATATATTTTTTAACATAGATATAACTGCACCATCCATCTTATTAAGCTGCTCGGTAGCTGCATAAAACGACTCTTTTATCTGTGAGGCACTAGCTAAAAATAGCTGTGTTTTCTCAAGCTCATCAAGCTCACCCTCTTTAAGTTCTGCTTTTTCGAGCTGCTCTAGCTGAAATATTAGGTACTCTTGGTCTTTTAAGTTTTGTGCAGCACTTTCACGTAGGTTATTTAATATAGTCCTTTCGTGCTTTATGTCGGAGTAGTGGCTGTTATAGCTAGTTATAAGCTTGCTATTGTTGGCTATCAAGTCTACAATATCTAACTGGAAATTCTCTTGAGACAGCAGCAATGTTTGGTGTTGTGAGTGTACATCAACAAGCCGCTCGCCCACAATTTTAAGCACTGATACTGGCACTGGAAAATCATTTATAAATGCTCTGCTTTTTCCCGATGGTGTGATTATTCTGCTTATTGTTGTTGTGCTTTCATACTCTAAATCATGCTGCTCAAATAGGGGCTTAAGGTTATATTTATCTATGGCAAACACCGCCTCAATAGAGCTATTTTTGTCGCTCTTTTTAACTGTGCGTTTATCGTTCTTTCCTCCTAAAAGCATCGATATAGCACCTAAAAGTATTGATTTGCCAGCTCCTGTTTCACCAGTTATTATATTTAATCCCTTGTCAAATTTTATCTCTAAGCTATCTATTAAAAGATAGTTTTCTATTCGTAACTTCTCTATCATCGTCTTTTATTAATATAGTACTAGTTGCGAAGTTAGCTTTATTTTTTATATATTAAAATTTTTTTTTTACCTTGCGCTCAAATTAGTCTATAATAAGTACATAAAAGATAAAGCAAAATAAAATGACAAAGTTTTCTATTACAAAGTACAAGTTACAAGATATAGCGTCTAAAAGAGAGTTTGAAGACACTGGGTGGCTACTTGATGATACACAATCTAGCGCACCATCGTTAATAAGAGCCATCTATGAAACGAAGCAGTTAGAGGTAAAATCAGACGATATGGGTATATATAAATTTGCCGATTGGCTTCCTATATCACGCACTCTTGAGGGGTCGTGTGCGCCAGTAACCTACAAAAGTGAAAAATTAGCTGAAGAACTAGGTTTAGAAAATTTATATATTACCATTAGTGGATACTTTCCTGAGCGTGGAGCAAACTTTCAAACCTGCTCGTTTAAAGAAACTGAGGCATATTCTGTATGTGGAAGAATGGAAGCTGATAGCGACAAGGTGTTGGTGGTGGCATCGGCAGGAAATACAGCTAGGGCATTTGCTAGGGTTTGTGGACAAAACAATATCAAGCTACTATTATGTGTGCCTGAAGATAATATAGATCAAATATGGTCTAATGAGCCGATTGGTAGCTGTGTGAAGCTTATTGCATCTGCTAGTGGGTCAGACTATTTCGATGCTATACATATGGGGAATATAGCCGTTGAGTCGCCTATGTTTTATGCTGAAGGCGGAGCTAAAAATATCGCTCGTCGTGATGGCATGGCAACAACCTATTTAAGTGCTGCTACTTTTATAGGTGAGCTTCCTGATTACTACTTTCAAGCTATCGGAAGTGGGACTGGTGCTGTGGCTGCGTGGGAGGCGAATATACGCTTGATAGAAGATGGTAGGTTTGGAGATAAAAAGACCAAGCTTATTTTGTCACAAAACACACCTTTCTTACCTATGCATGATGCATGGAAGGCAGGCTCACGTGCGATGCTCCCTTTTGGCGATAACGAAGCTAGAGAAGCAGCAGAGATCATTGATGCTAAAGTGTTATCAAATCGTAAGCCTCCATATTCTATTGCAGGCGGCGTGTTTGACGCACTAAAAGATAGCAATGGGGATATACTCGCTATTACAAATGAAGAGTCAAAGGCTGCGGCAGATCTTTTTCTTAAGTTAGAAGGTGTTGATATATATCCAGCGGCAGCGGTGGCGTTGGCTTCGCTGATAGCTAGTGTGAAGCAAGGTAATATAGATAGCAAGAAGATAGTAATGCTTAATATTACAGGTGCTGGAGCCGAACGATATAGAGATAGTCATGAGCTGCACTATTTAAAGCCGTCTGCTGTGTTTCCTATTAACCCAAGCAGCGAAGATGTTATTACTACTATTGAGAGGTTGTTTCGTTAAAATACATTAGTGTTTTATGTTTATGTGATTAGTATAAAGTTTTATATTTAATGAGGCTGTTATAATACTAGGATAATTTTAAATAAGCATAGACTATCTGTAAATTGATGGTCTATAAAATGTTCAGTGTATCAAAAAGAGTATTGCAAATGTGATTTTGCGATACTCTTTTTTTTGTATAGGTTTGGGTATTAGTTGTATATTTTTATTATTTGAAGTACACTATAAAATTGAAAAATATGGCATGATTTATCCCGTTGTATCAAATAGAATAATGAAGTTGCTTGTTGCTGCTTTAGTTGTTTTTGTGTAAACGTTTTGCAGTATATGCCAAAATGTCGTAATTTTCAAATTATCTTATATTTAGGTTTCCGTTCTATTTTAAACCAACGTTTAAAATAGAACGGAAAATTACTGTTAAAATTGATCTGTATTTATGTGTCTTTTTGATAATATCAAATTGTAAGTTTGTGTCATAACTACACATTTGCAGTAATTTGTGAAAATAAATTAGGATAATTGAATAAAAGTGCTTATATTTGTTTCATCTAAGTAGCAGTATGTTGATTTTAAACGTTCGTTTTATATAGAATGTTCATTGTTAAATTATTGGTGTTTAGTATATTAAGTATTATGCTCTGTTAAGTCAGGTTGTTGTCAATACATAAGTCTAAAAACTGTTTAGGTTTAATGTAAATACAGTTAAAATGATTCATTATCGTATAATACGTAACTAAAATATTATTTTATCATCTTTATTGCAACTTGATTATCGATGTAGAAATAAGAAAAACATTTGATTGTATAGTTAACTATATAATATTAAAACAATTATTTATTAATTTAAACCAGAATTCATGAGAAAATTTTACGAAATGAGGCATTGGCAAGACAAAAAAGGGCATCTAGCTCTTTTTGGAGTTTGTTCATTTGCGCTACTGTCGTCGATTGTTACTCCTGCTTATGCTAGTAATAGCACATTAACAGGAAGTGGTATTTCGACAATTGGGAGTGATGCTCCGCAGCGACAGTCAGTTAGTGGTACTATCACTGACGCTAAAGGAAATCCATTGATTGGTGTTGTAGTTTTGATCAAGGGAACAGTGTCTAGTTCAATTACTAACACGGAAGGTCACTACACTATCAACTT
The DNA here is from genome assembly GCA_947038135.1 of uncultured Rikenellaceae bacterium. GTDB lineage: Bacteria > Bacteroidota > Bacteroidia > Bacteroidales > Rikenellaceae > CAMQVM01. Next base: position 136 of record CAMQVM010000070.1, on the reverse strand, counting down.
CAACGAGAAGAATGCTATTGTAGAGGCTAGGCTTACAGGTTACAAAACAGCTGAGCAAGTAATTGGCAAAAGCGAAATGGTGAATATTCAGATGGTTGAAGATGCACTTATGCTTGAAGATGTTGTTGTGGTTGCC
>CAMQVM010000069.1 GCA_947038135.1 uncultured Rikenellaceae bacterium | reverse complement strand
CTTGATTTTCATTAAACATCTGCTGTTGTGCACTTGATGCCTCTGGAATAGACCCGCTACCTGTACCTGCATCTTCTATACCAAATACACTCCTAAATGAGTAACCAAAAGAGAATCCTAAAGATGTTAGTCGTGCCAATTTACCCTGCTTTATAGAGTATGTAGCAATCCTTCTACCATCTTTATCGAGTGCATAAGGGTCGAACGTTGAGTTTATATTCAAACCAAAAGATTTGAAAAGTGTGGTACGTAAATTTACACTTATAGTTGATAGCTTCATTGAGTCGGCAAGAAAATTATATGATGATGACGCTTGCAAACTCTCTATGATTTTCAACTTTTTAGTACCTGTTGTATCGGCACGTGAACGCACCTTCATCTCTAAGCTCTGCCCTAAAGAGAAAGATAGTGAAGCATTCTGCCCTCTACCTGGCACTCCATATATTCCATTTTCGTATGGGCTATAATAGGTTACATCGCCCTGTGCACTAGACTGAACAGCTTTGTAATATCCATATTTAGGATCGCCAAAATTTGGAGAGTAAGATCCACTAACCGAAGGAGTAATAACATGACGAATAGCCTTTACTATTGGGTCAGCTCCTTTAAAGTTGAATGCTCCATATATACGAGTAGATACACCTGCCGAAAAACGATAATCGAAAACTCTATTGAAACCCTGCACTGTATCGGCAACAACAAGCTGTTCAAGCTCTGGGTCCCACTGTTTATTTATACTGTTGAAATACCACCTTTCGGTATAGTTTATAGATGGAGAGACATTGAAAAATTTAAAAACATTGACAGATGTAGAGATTGGCACATCATGCTTTACACCATACTTCAGATCAGCAAACATTTGTGGAGTAAAAAGCTCATCTTCCTTTGAAGTTACCGAGTTATTTAATGTACCAGTATACGACATAGCTATTTTTTCATACCAGCGTGGTGTACCAACCAAGTTTTTACGCTGAAAAGGCATAAAACGTGAGACACTAAAAACAACGTTTGGCATAGATAGCATCACTGTTGAGTCTCGGTTATTCTGCGAGTGTTGCAGGTTGGTAGAGAGCGAAAACGGCGTTCCTGCCCATGTTTTAGAGTACGACACTGAAGAGTTGGTTTGGCTACTAACATAGTCATCCATATCGGTAGCATCATATTTATTGTAGCTGCTAGAGCTCCAGTTTACGTTCGCTGAGAAGGTGCTTCCAGGCAAGAATTTAGGGTCTTGCGAGTGCGTCCATGTTATACGGTAGTTATTCATGTTAGAGTAGTCGGTGCTACCTTCGCTGCCTATAATATCTTTAGAGTAGTTAAGACCAAAGTTACCATTATATTTATACCTTACCTTATACATAGAGTTTAATGAAGCCTCCCACGACCCCATAGTATAGATACCTGCCATAGCTGTAAGGTCCATATAATCGTTTACTATATAGTAGTATCCTAAACCCCTAACATAAAACCCTTTAAGATTCTCTTCTCCAATTTCAGGCAATATAACTCCTGAGTTTTTATCATCCATCATCGGGAAAAAACCAAAAGGAAGAGCTAACGGAAGAGGAACATCTTCAATAACCATATACATAGGACCAAAAATGACTTTTTTGCTGTCTTCAGTTTGAACAAACTGCGCCTTAGTTAGGTGCATATAAAAGTGGGGACAATTTGCATCACAAGTAGAATATTTACCACCGTGAATATTAAACATTCCATCACCAACCATCTTAATATCTTTACCGTGTAGTGTTCCCTCGCCCTCTTTAAATGCCACCTCGTAAATTTTCGCTTTTTTACTATCTACATTATAGTGCATACTATCAAGATCATAAGTGGTTTCACCCTCTGTAAATTGAGCTTTTGATAACACTCCAGTCATAGTATCTAAAACTCCTTTTGCGATAATAAGGTCTTCGTTAAGGCGCATTTCGAAAAAATCGGCCTTCATAGCTGTATTGGTATACTCTATGTTACCCTCTTTATAGATGTTTAGAACTCCATTTTTTAAGTTATAGATCATTGAGTCTTTTCCTGTTCCTGTTATTATATCAGAAAGAAAAGCATTTTTTTCACGCATTGTTGTATCTAAGCCCATAGAGTCTAACGCTGTTGAGTCGACTTCAATAGTTTTGATCTTTGCCGAGTCTACTTCAACAGCTTTGATCTTTGCTGAGTCGACTTCAATAGTTTTGATCTTTACTGAATCTATTTCAACAGCTTCAACAGTTTTAGAATCTGCATCAACAATATCTAGCACCGAAGAATCTGCCACAATAGCCTTAAGCTTTGTAGAGTCAATCTTGACACCTTTCAGCACCGTAGAACCTATCTCCGCAGCATTTTTCAATGCTATACTATCTTGCTGCACTGCTAGCTCATACTGAGCATCAGCACCAAAAACCACTGCTGAAATTGCAGTGTGTAGTAAAGTAATCATACTGACTACTAAAAAAATATTTCTGAATATATTTCGTTTCAAACTAATCATACATTATAATCATTGCATAGAATGACTCTATTTTCAATTGTCAAAGGTAGTAAAATTTTTTTAATATAAGTTATTGTATGCTCTTTGCTATGTCATAATTAGAATATCTGCATATTTTTTACTAACTTTGAGGCTTAATAATTTAAAAAAGTTTTAATTATCTTAAAAAAATGAATAACTTAATTTACAAAACGACATTAATTGCAATAATATTATTCTCTAACAATTTTAATTTTATTGCTAAAGCACAAACTTCTTTTAAGTTTAAGACTATAGTTATAGACCCTGGTCACGGAGGAGCACCTGGAGCAACTTATGGCTCATTAAAAGAGAAGGACATAGTACTGAAGGTAGCGTTGAAATTTGGTGCTAAAATAAAGAAGCACTACCCTAGCGTAAAAGTGATATACACCAGAGATAAAGATAAAGCTGTTGCACTCCACGCCCGAAGCACTATTGCAAACAATTCGCACGCCGACCTGTTTGTATCGATCCATGCAAACTCTGCCGAGGCATCATCTGCAACAGGTACAGAGACTTTTATTATGGGATATGATAAAAATAAAGCAAATATGGCTGTTGCAATGAAAGAGAATAACGTTGTTACTTATGAAGAGGATTACAGTGTTAAGTATGAGGGTTTTGAGCCAGGATCAGTAGAGTCGTACATCATCTTTTCGCTTATGCAGCACTCATATCTTTCACAAAGTTCTCTATTTGCTAGTTATGTGCAAGACGAGTATACAGCAAACACCAAAATGAGAAATAGAGGTGTAAAGCAGGCTCCACTGCTTGTACTATGGCAATCTGCCACCCCTAGCGTACTTACCGAGATAGGGTTTTTATCTAACAGCAGCGACCGAAAATATATAATATCGCAGAGTGGTCAAGAGCAGATAGCACAATCGCTATTTAATGCATTTAAAAAATATAAAGAGTACACTGAAAGAGGAGATATTGAAACACCTAATAATACATCATCTTCAACCAGTAAAAAGGAGGAGGTAAGCAGTAGTAGTAGCATCAAGAATAGTGATGATTCGGTCATATTTATGGTTCAAATAGCTACAAGCTCCTCTGCATTGACAATTAATTCAAAAAATTTTGGCAAATACTACACTGAAACTAAGGTTGTTAAGCAAAACAGTGTATATAAATATCTTGTAGGAAAGCTTGTTTCTTATAAAGATGCACTATCTTTGCAGAGTGAACTAAAAAAATACAGATACAAAGATGCATTTGTTGTAGCATATAAAGGAGGAACACGAGTACAATTAAAAGACGTAGTAAAGTAGATAACTAATAATAAAAATAGATGAAAAAGATTACAATTAGCAAAGAGTTAAAAATAGGAGTATTTACAATAATTATTTTAGCAACTGGATACTGGGGTGTTAATTTTCTTAGAGGTGTAGATGTACTATCTGCAAGTAATAAATTTTACGCATACTACGATCAGTCAGATAATATTGAAATATCTGCTCCTGTTCTTGTAAAAGGGATAAAAATAGGCGCAGTAACAAAAGTAAGTATTGAAAGTGTTGAATCGAAAGTTAGAGTTGAGATGCTTGTACATAAAAAGTATAAGATACCTGCAAATTCAATAGCTGAGCTTACAGACAAATCATTTACGGGAGGAAAGGCAATAGCTTTAGTAATTGGTGACTCTGAGGAGATTCTTGAAAGCAAAGATGTAATAGAGAGCAGAGTTAACAACAAGATGCAAAAGCAAATAGAGGAGGCTAAAGGCATGTTGATTAGCGTTGTTACAAACCTTAATACTACCCTTGACAATGTTAACAAGCTACTAGCTGAGGAGAACATAGCAAGTATAACGTCTACGCTAGATAATGTATCAAGGATGACTAACACCTTAGATAAGGTTATTAAAAAAGAGAGTGTTAAGATATCTAATATAACTTCTGACTTAGAAGATATAACTAGCGATTTTAAAGGCACAATGCCAGCTTTAAATAACACACTTGCTAATTTAGACTCTATCACCGCAACGATAAAGAACTCTAACTTAGATCAAACTATTATAGCTGCCAACAACTCAATAGCTAGCTTAAATAGCACTCTTGATGGGATAAATAATGGAACAGGTACTGTTAGCTTGCTGATGAATGATCCTGCGCTTTACAACAACATTTCATCGCTTCTTTCAGATTTACAAGAGAACCCTAAGCGTTATGTTCACTTTTCACTTTTTGGACGTAAAGATAAGAAATAGAGAACTGATAGAAATTTAAAAACTCTGTTTTTAAATTTAGCTGTTAATACAAAGAGTAATCCCCTTAATTGAAACTAGTTTCAATTAAGGGGATTACTCTTTGTATTTTATTGTTATAATGCTCCTCAAGGCAGATGCAGAATTACAAACTATGGCTAATTATTATTTTATCAAAATAAAACAGTACTTCTTATAAAAATACCAACAACACTACTTAGCCAGCTCAATCATTTTTTCAGCCACCTTGCCCGAAACTTCACCCTCACCAATCATTTCACGTAAAATTACATAGTCATTAAGAACAGTTTCACGCTTACTACCATTTGGCATGATTGCATCAAGCTCTGCACAGGCATTATCGACAGTCATATGTTTATGAAGCAGTTCACGAATAGCCTCACGACCAAGTATAATATTCACCAATGATGCATATTTTATCTTTATAAGCATTCTACCTATCAAAGATGTAATAGCAGCAGTGTAGTAACAAACAAACTCAGGCGTATTAAGATAAGCTGTTTCAAGCGTTGCAGTACCACTAGTAACAATGGCTGCATCGGCATGATATATGGCACTATAAGTTTCATTTACAACTGTAAATACATTTCCTATGCTACCATTAATATAACGATTATAGTAGTCGCCACTAATCCATGGCACAGCAGTTATAACAAACTGATATTGCGGATATCTGTTAGCCACCTTAACCATAAAGTTAAGATTATCTCTTATTTCACCCCTACGAGATCCAGCCACAAGCGCAACAGTAGGCTTAGCCATATCTAAGCCATGGCTAGCAAAAAACGCCTCTTTTGGAGGGGTCTTCTTAATACCATTATTTATAGCATCGGTTATAGGGTTACCAAAATAGTGAGCCTTTATCCCCTTACTCTTAAAATAGTTCACCTCAAAAGGGAATATGACAAAAAGCTCATCTACATACTTCTTAATAGCTTTCACACGCCCCTCACGCCACGCCCACACCTTTGGTGCTATGTAGTAGAATGTTTTTAGACCCTTAGATTTAGCAAATTTTGCCATTTTAAGGTTAAAGCCTGCATAATCAACAAGCACAACTACATCAGGAGCAAAGTGCAACATATCTTTTTTACATAGAGATATCTGCCCAAGTATAGTTTTAAGATTTCGCACAACATCTTTAAACCCCATAAATGAGGTTTGATCAATATGCTTAACCATGGCATTTTTACCTGCCACCTCACACATTTTATCACCTCCCCAAAAACGAAACTTCGCATTAGGGTCTCTCTTTTTTATCTTGTTTATAACCTTAGATGCATGTAAGTCACCTGAAGGTTCGCCTACAATAAAATAATAACGCATATCATCACACTTTAAAAATTATCACTAAAAAAGTTATATTACAAACATTGAACCTTACTGCTACTTCTCAAGAAGATCAGGACGCAACAGCTCTGTACGCTCTAATGATTGGCTCTCTTGCCACTTCTCTATCTCTTTAAAATTGCCTGAAAGCAATACTGCAGGCACTTTCCAACCATTAAACTCTGCTGGACGAGTGTATATAGGTGGAGCTAACAAATTATCTTGAAAACTATCTGTAAGCGCCGATGCTTCGTCACCAATAGCTCCAGGTATAACCCTCACTACACTATCTGTTATAATTGCGGCAGCAAGCTCTCCTCCTGTCAACACATAATCACCAATAGATATCTCACGAGTGATTAAATGCTCTCTGATACGGTGATCTATACCTTTATAGTGACCACAAAGAATCATTATATTACGCTTTGTAGAGAGGTGATTAACCGCCTGCTGATTAAGGGTTTCGCCATCAGGTGAGGTGTATATTATCTCATCATACTCACGCTCTGCCTTAAGCTTATTTATAAGAATAAAAATAGGCTCGATTTTCATTACCATGCCAGCCTCGCCACCAAAAGGATAATCATCTACCTGCCGATGCTTATCGGTAGCGTAATCTCTAATGTTGTGCACCACTATCTCTACCAATCCTGCCTGCTGTGCACGCTTCATAATAGATTGATTTAGCGGACTATCAAGAAGCTCAGGAACTACTGTTAATATATCTATCCTCATCTACTTATTAAAGTTATCAGGGTTATTAATGCTATCGCTTAAATACTCTGTAATAAATGGATTGGTTGTAATTTCAGCACTTATAGAGGTGTGGTTGCCATGCCCTGGATAGATTGTTACATCGTGATCTTTACCAAGCGGAAGAATCTTTTTTGTAATGCTATCCATCAACTGGTCGTAGTCGCCAGTAGGCAGGTCGGTACGCCCGATGCTACCCTGAAAAATAGAGTCACCCGAAAATAACACTCTTTCATTCTCGTCATAAAAACAGACGCCACCGCTACAATGTCCTGGTGTATGAATCACCTTAAGGGTGGTATTTCCAAAGGTTATTTTATCCATATCCTTAAGATCTACATCTATTGTTGGAGGTGTGAAATTGTCGGTAGAAATGCCAAAAGTCTCCGCAGAACGGTAAGCATTGCCCAAAGTTGGCAAATCTAACGAATTTAATGCAAAAGGTATATTATACATTTTACAAATTTTATCGACCCCTAAAATATGGTCAATATGGGCGTGTGTATTAAGAGCCATAACTGGCTTAAGTTGGTTATCAGTAATGTATTGAGCTATTCTATCAAACTCAAAACCATCAACTGCACCACAGTCGATTATTACACACTCTTTAGAGCTATCGCTCACAATATAAGTTGCCTCCCTAAAAGGATTAACTGCAAAAATTTTTATCATACAAGTTT
>CAMQVM010000068.1 GCA_947038135.1 uncultured Rikenellaceae bacterium | reverse complement strand
CAGTAGATGAAGTTGTTTGGTCAAACTTAACAACGTATGCACGACCTCCCGAGAAGTCTACACCGTAGCTCATTCCACGAACAAAGAACGATATGATAACCATCAATATAAGTATACCAGATACAATGTAAGTCTTTTTACGGATACCTACAAAGTCAATTTTCACATTAGCTAAGAAATTTTCAGTTAGCTTATTTGAAAACTTAACCTTAACACCACCCTCAAGTAGAGATACAAATATAAGACGTGTAATAAATACAGAACAGAATATAGATGTTGCGATACCAATTATAAGAGTAGTAGCAAATCCTTGTACTGGACCTGTACCAAATATAAACAGAACCACACCAGTGATAAGCGTTGTAGCTTGACCATCGATAATTGCAGAGTAAGCGTTGCTGAATCCATCTGCTAAAGATAGGCTCACACCCTTACCAATGCGTATCTCCTCCTTAATCCGTTCATATATAATTACATTGGCATCGACCGCCATACCCATAGTAAGAACAATACCTGCAATACCAGGAAGTGTTAACACAGCTCCAAAAGAAGCCAGTACACCAAATAGGAAGAACAGATTGGCAATAAGTGCAATATTAGCAACCAAACCAGCTGTATTGTAATATACAACCATATAGATAAGAACTAATCCAAATGCAAGAACAAATGACATCATACCTGCATCAATAGACTCTTGTCCAAGTGTTGGTCCTACAACCGCCTCTTGAATAATACGAGCTGGAGCAGGTAGCTTACCTGACTTAAGTACAATTGCTAAGTCTTTCGCCTCCTCAATAGTAAAACCTCCAGTGATGCTAGATACACCTCCAGTGATTGCACCATTAACATTTGGTGCAGAGTATACATAACCATCAAGTGCAATAGCGATAGATTTATTTACATTCTCAGAAGTTAGCTTAGCCCAGCTGCGAGCACCTGCAGTATTCATAATCATAGATACCTCAGCTGCTGATCCACCATTTTGGCTAAACTCAGCACGAGCCTCAGAAACAGCACCACCATCAAGAGGCGCTTTACCATCTTTTGTTGCAGCCTTTATAGCATACAGCTCAAATATAGTACCTGCTTTATCAGTGCCCTTAACGCCCCACATAAGCTTTACATCACGAGGAAGAAGAGAATTTATCTGCTTCATAGCAAAAATGCTATTTAACTCAGCAGTATCAGCTGCAAGAGCATTACCTACGATTGGTGTGTTGTATGTTTGACCTGTTTGTGGGTTAATCATTGGTTGTAGAAGAGCAAACAGAGGCATATTCTTACTAAAGTCATCTGCCATAAGGGTAGAATCGGTTACTAGAGAGTCGATAGAACTTAATATATCGTCACTGCCTGCAACAGCCTCTTCAACTACTACCTCAGTAGCAGTGTTATTTGCATCATTTGCAGCATTGATAGTTACAAGACGGTCGTTGATAGTTTGGAAAATAGGGAAAATTTCGCTGTTGTTATAAGTAGGCCAAAACTCAAGCGATGCAGTACCTTGAAGAAGCTTACGCACACGCTCAGGCTCTTTTACACCTGGAAGCTCTACAAGTATACGACCCGAGTTTTCAAGACGCTGAATATTTGGCTGTGTTACACCAAAGCGGTCTATACGGTTACGTAATACGTTGTAAGAGTTTTCGATTGCGTCCTCGCTCTGCTTACGCAACACCTCAATTACTTCGTTGTTAGACATTCCTTGCTTTACAGACTCACGAAGATTGTAAGTTGCAAAGATTGTAGACAGGTTACCACCTGGGTTCTTTTGCTCGAATTCACGAGAGAAAAGAGTGATGTAATCATCTCCACTAGTTTTCTGTGCTGTGCGAGCTGCTACTAGAGCTTCGTTGAACGCAACATCAGTGTTATTGTCAGAAAGTGAACGAAGAATCTCTTCTACCGAGATCTCCAACATCACGTTCATTCCTCCTTTTAGGTCTAGACCTAGGTTTATCACCTTTGATCTACACTCTGCATAGGTGTATTCAACTATTCCAAGATTGTAAACATTCTCAGTTTTAATCGAATCTAAATAGGCTTGTTCCGCTCTCGGATCACCACCAGATGCTTTGCGCGCTTCGCGCTCTACATATCCAGCAACAAAAGTAAAGGATAGCTGAAATAAACAGGCCATCGCAAATACTATTGCTAGAAATTTTAACGCATTTTTGTTTTGCATTTTGATTTTTGTTATATATGTTAAACATTAATTAATTCTTGTTCAAGGGTATATCTCCCCTTTAATTAATTGACACTTAGAGCATTAATTAATTAAAGTGGTTGTAGTCTGCTTAAACCAGATGTATTTCAATTGACAAATATACGGATTTTAATTTTTTATGCAATATTTATTATGATTTTTATGTTAATTTTTTTTTTTAACTTTAAACTTTTAGTCGCTAATTTATGATATTTGGGCAATAAAAGAGCTGTTTAAACGATGCAAATTAGTGAAAAAAAGTTTAGATAGACCGTTGCATAATTGTGAACTGCATCATCATTTTCGGGTTCAGAATTTAGTTAGATACTAAAGTGTGCTCCTTAGATACTAATGCTCAATTCTTTACATTTAATATATTCATCAACTACCTCCTCGAGTTTGGAGCTTTTACGGTTTTGCATCGGGCTAGTAGAGTTGATAATATTAATTAATAATAATATGCCTGCATTTTTTGAAAGTTTTTCAGTTTTTATAAGTGTAATTTCATAAATTAATAGATCGGTTACATAAAAGTGCACAATTTTTGCAATATCGACTATAAAACAACGAAAAATATCATAATAATGGCAAAAGAGAAAATTTGGATTATAAAAAGCTTAGAGAATTTTTTTATTGAAAAGGGTATTAACCCTGAGGTGAGCGACTATCTAACTGTTACAATAACTATTTTGGCTATTGCAGTAATGGTGTATATCATAGATATTATACTAAACAAATTTGTTATAGTGCTTCTGCATAAGTTAGTAGCCAACAAACGCACTAAATGGGACGATTATCTTCTTGCTCACAATTTTTTTAAGCGAAGCTCACGTCTTGTGGTAGTTATAGTGTTGATTCAAACTATTGGATATCTACTTCAAGGACATAGCTCAGATTTGATTCATACTATCGTTGTTATAATGCAGATTTTGGCGGTGGTTTTTATAGTTATGATGATATTCTCGGTAATCGACTCGCTTCATGATTTTTATAAAACACTACCTCGATCACGTGAAAAGAGCATAAAAAACTATATGCAGACCTTAAAGGTTATGATCTATTTTGTGGCTACAATAGTAGTGTTGATTATACTTTTCAACCTTAAGTTGGCAAGTTTTCTTACGGGTCTTGCTGCATTTGCTGCGGTGCTATCGCTTGTGTTTAAAGATATGTTGCTAGGTTTTATTGCGTCAATACAGCTCTCTGTGCAAGATATGGTGCGGCTTGGAGACTGGCTAGAGCTTCCCTCAGGAAAGGCTAACGGAATAGTTGTAGATCTAAACCTTACTACTGTAAAGGTTCAAAACTGGGATAATACATTCTCATTTATACCTATATATACACTAACAAACCAATCATTTATTAACTGGCGAGGTATGGAAAAGGGTGGCGGTAGAAGGTTCGCAAAAACGTTTTATATAGATGTTACCTCAATAATACCGCTATCTAACGAGCAGGTTGGTGCACTAAGTAGCAGTGTCTTTTTTGCTGCATATTATAGCGAAATGACTGGTAATAACCAGTTAACTGAGCAGGGTGAAGAGGTAGGTGAGCAAAATAAACAGCAAACTCAAGAGCAGAATCAACAGCAAAACGAGCAGCAGGTTGAGCAGCATAAAACCAATCTGTCTCTATTCAGAAACTATTTGATAGCCTACCTAACTAAGCATACTAAACTAAATAACTCGCTTACTACAATGGTGCGTTATAGAGATATTGAGCATAATGGGTTACCATTGCAATTATATGGCTTTACAAAGACTAAAGAGTGGGTAGAGTATGAAAATACAGTAAGCGATATAATTGAAAATATGCTTCGTGCAGCTAGTGAGTTAAACATACTTATATATCAAAGAACAGGTTCAACTCCTACGGTAGTAGATATCGAAAAGAAGGATGATAACGAGAGTATGAACGAAGATATAAAAGAAAATATTAATGATATTGTTGAAGATTCAAAATAAAATACTATCTTTGTATCATGAGATCGAGAAATTTTAAAATAAATTTTATCACGCTGCTATTCCTGGTGTTACAACTACCAGTAATGGGGCACTCTCTATTCCATGAGCAGATGCACTCGTTTATTCAGTCAGAGTGTTCTGATGTTGAAGATAAAAGGTGTGATTGTGTAGGGTTTCTTGGCGATCATGACACTGATGAAGAGAGCTCTTCATGTGGCATCGAAACAGATTTTGTATCTAGCCGTGCCGCTGCTTCTGAGACCGAGTCGATGTTTGATGGGGTTGATATACCTCTATGCACAATATCATTTACAAATAACATATCTATACCACAAATAACACAACTGTGTTCGAGGTGTCAATTCTGTATTGATGACTCTCCTTTAATTGGAGATCTAACACCTCTTTGTATCTCATTACGAGCTCCCCCATTATTTAATTAGTACTTTGCATCAGCGCCTAAAAGTAGGTTCTGAGAAATTTATACTCCTTGTTTAGGAGTAAATTGTCGTACATATACTATTTACACCTATATTATAAAAGGTGTAAGTGATATAAATAATTAAATAAGATGAAAAAGATATTATCGATATTCTTTGTTATGTTTGCTGTTACAGTTTCAGCGAAAAATATAACAGGAGTAGTAAATACATTAAATAGCAGTGGAGGGAAAGACCCTATCATTGGTGCAATAGTCGTTTGGGCTGATAACAATAAAGCAGTAGCAACAGATGCAGCGGGGCAGTTCACAATATCAAAAAATAGAAATAACACCATTCTTATAGCTCAATATGTTGGTTACAAAAGCGATACGCTCAAAATTACAGATCAAACAGATGTTGAATTTACATTATTATCTTCTGCCTTACAAATTGATAAAGTTGAGGTCGTAAACCGTAGAAGCAACTCTATCTCTAACCTATCAATGGAGAAGAAAGAGATGATTACCTTTGCAGGTCTATGTAAAATGGCTTGTTGTAATATTGCAGAGAGCTTTGAAAACTCAGCATCTGTATCGGTTGGTTACTCAGATGCAGTTTCAGGAGCACGTCAAATAAAGCTTTTAGGATACGCAGGAATGTACACTCAAATGCTTGACGAAGCACGTCCAATGGCTCGTGGACTTGGAGCTACCTATGGGTTAGAGCACACGCCAGGAATGTGGCTTCAAGGTATTCAGATATCTAAAGGTGTAACTTCGGTAGTGAATGGATATGAGGCTCTTACAGGGCAGATAAATTTAGAGCATAGAAAACCAACAGATAAAACGCCTCTGTTTGTTAACCTATTTTTAAGTAGTGAGCTGCGCACCGAAGCCAATGTTACCAGCTCTCTACAAATCAATGATAAGTTGTCGACAGTAATACTTACCCATGCATCATTTGATAAAATGAAGCTTGATCATAACAACGATGGTTTTCTTGATATGCCACTAAAAGAGCAGTATAACTTTGCAAATAGATGGTTGTATGAGGCTGACAACGGCACACAAATACGTTATGGTATCAAGGTTTTATCGGAAGATCGTGAGGGTGGACAGCTCGACTACACCGCAGCAGATAGAGGAACAACAAATAAGTATGGCTCAAATATCAATAATAGACACTTTAACGCCTATATTAAGGCTGGGTTTCCACTAAAAAGAAATGTGTTAGAGCTTGATGATCCGCTGTATCTTGAAGAGACAACATCTAATATTGCTGTTGTAGCCGACTACGTATATCATAAGCAGGACGCATTTTTCGGTATTAAAGATTATAATGGAGCGCAAAACTCAGCTTACACAAATCTTTTATACCAGATAAATAAGGGGCAGAAGCACCAATTTATAATGGGGGCAACATTTACCGCTGATATATATGATGAGAAGCTATTTGATAGATACACAACAGGCAAAAATAGTGCAGGTGATTATATTGTAGAGGGTAAAGAGTATGATATGAGCCGTGATCTATTTACGGTAGGTGCATTTGGTGAGTATACATTAAAGCTAGGAGATAAGTTTGATATGGTGGCAGGTGTTCGTGCTGATCATAATAACGAATATGGATTTATGTTTACTCCTCGTGGGCATATTAAGTATGATGTTACACCAACTACAACCGTTAGAGCCTCGGCAGGTGTGGGTTATAGAATCATGTCGCTTGTAACCGATAATATTGGTATGCTTGCTACTGGTCGCAGTCTTAATTTTGCCGATGATTTAAACCCACTAGAGAGAGGATTTACTGCTGGTGCATCTATCACACAGAAGTTTAAGCTTTTTAATGATCCACGTGCCTCTGTTAGTCTTGACTATTTCCGTAGTGAGTTTTCTAATCAGGTTATTGTAGACCAAGAGACAAATAGCCAGCAAATTATGTTTTATAATTTAAATGGTGACTCGTATACTAATACCTACCAAATAGATTTCTCGTATGAGCCATTTAATAGGTTTACCCTGTTTGCTACATATAGGTATAATGATACCAAAGTAACACTTAAAGATAACGTGCAGGTTGTTACGCCACTTATAGATCGTTTTAAGGGGCTTATAAACCTACAATATGCTACAAATTACGACAAATGGGTGTTTGATGTTACAGCGCAGATAAATGGTCAGACTCGCTTACCAAACCAAAATGGTGATCCTTTGATAAGTGATTACTCTAAAGTATACCCAATGTTTTTTGCACAGATAACCAAGAAGTTTAAGAAGATAGATGTTTATGTAGGGTGTGAGAATATAGCTAACTATCGCCAGAGTGATCCTATTATATCTGCTGGAGATCCGTTCTCTTCTAAATTTAACTCTACTGTCATTTGGGGACCTATCATGGGGCGTAAGTTTTATGCAGGTTTACGATATACTTTGTAAATTTATTAACAATCCAATATTAATTATTAATCATTAAACGAAGAAATTATGAAAAAAATTGTCGGTATCATCTGTATGTCACTTTCAGTTTTGTTTATCTCAACACAAAGTGTTGACGCTAAGAAAAAGAAAGAGCGTTCAACTACTAGTTACAGTGTAAAGCTTCATTGTGGCGACTGTAAAGCTAAGTTAGAGAAGTCTATCCCATTCGAAAAGGGTGTTAAGAAGATAGATGTAAACCTTGAAACTAACAAGGTGTTGATCACTTTTGACCCTACAAAGACTGACTCTAAAGCAATTCAAGCTGCTATTGAAGAGCTTGATTTTGTGGTTGATTCTTGTGTGGCTGTTGCTCCAGAGGTGAAGAAGAAAAAGTAGTAAATTGTTGTTGGTGAAAGGCTGCCTATCTCGCATTTGGTGAGTATAGGCAGCCTTTTTGTTGTTGGTTTGTTATAGCTTTTTATTTGGCAAAGTTGGGTGTAGGGGTTCGACTCGGTAGTTTGTGCGTAAAAGATGCCTTAAGGTGTGCGTGCATAGTTGTCTAGGATGTTTAAAGAGTATAAGA
>CAMQVM010000067.1 GCA_947038135.1 uncultured Rikenellaceae bacterium | reverse complement strand
GGCGCGTAGGTGCTTTTTGCGAGCTCTTTAGAGCGCCGCTTTTTTTAAAAAGCGTTAATAAAAATTGTATTACCCCAAAAAACAGCATATGTTGTGTTTTTTGGGGTAATTTATTAATAAAAACCATACCTAAATAATTGAAAATAAGTATATTTAACGTTTTGCAAATCGCCCTATATTAAGATTGTTAATAAATTGAGGGTTATGATGAAATAGGGTGTCTACATCAAACTTCTGTTTTCTTTGCGATAACGATAAACCACAATATATACACCCATAGAAATTAGCACCAGACCGATAATATTATCAAAATAAAATAGTCTTAGCCCTAATGCTATCCCCAAAATAAGAGCTGATAAAGGTTGAAAATAAGAGAACAAAGCAGTGTGAGTAGATGTCAACCTTTCAACAGCATAGTATATCAAATATGATGGTAGTGCAGTACCAAATACTAGCACCACAAGCAACTGCATCACCCCATCTAAAGGGAGGTTAGCCAAAGGAGACCAATCAATAACAGAGGCATAATAGGGAGCAGTTATAAGTATGCCAATAAGATACACCCATGCCATTACTACATTAAAGTGATGGCGCTCTAAAGCTTTTTTAATATAAACCGTATGCGCAGCAGATGAAAACAGTGATATAAATATAAATATATTCCCTGATAGAAGTACTCCACCTTGATCACGGCTAAAATTTTCCACCATCAAGACCGTAGAGCCTCCCAAGATTAACATTATACCTATAATTTTGTATCTGCCCATCTTTTCGTGTCTATATAAAGATGAGAGCACCAAAGTTATAACAGGGGTGATAGTTGCAAGCGTAGAGGCATCAAGCGAATTAGTTCGTTCAACACCCCAGAGTAAAAAAAACTCTTTTCCATACACTATTAAAACTGACATAACGACCAGCAATATAACCTCCTTCAGTGTAAATTTATATTTATGCTTACGCACCAGCGAGGGGAGATAAAATATAGCATTAGATAATACTATCATAGCAAATAGCAAGTTAAATTCTATGTATTTACTTAACAAAGAACTATATAGAGTAAAATTTATCCCTAGTAATGTGTTTCCTATAATGAGCGCTAATATTGCCT
Source organism: uncultured Rikenellaceae bacterium (assembly GCA_947038135.1). GTDB lineage: Bacteria > Bacteroidota > Bacteroidia > Bacteroidales > Rikenellaceae > CAMQVM01. Next base: position 6,546 of record CAMQVM010000067.1, on the reverse strand, counting down.
TAGTATTCATATAACTATCTTTTATCATTGAATAATTGATAGTTACAATAAACAGACCTAATTTAATGAAGATATAAGTACCATTGCAAAATTACGAACTGCTTTAAGGCATGAGCTCGTTGCAAAACTAAGAAAACCCAAACTATATGAGATCATTGATAAATTAATAAAGTGCAAATAATTGAGGGTTAAGACTAAAGTAGCATACTAAAGTATACTCCTTTTATCTTAACCCTCAAAATAATTCAGATGATTACAATTATGAAACTGTTTATCTATATAGGGAGATTCGCAAAACCTTAAATATACTTATTTCAACTATTTAGGTATGGTTTTTATTAATAAATCACCCCAAAAACAGAACTTATAGCTGTTTTTGGGGTAATACAATTTTTATTTAATCAACAGTAAAATTGTGATTATTTTAGCACATAATCGCTACATATTATATATATCATACCTGTTGTTAAGTATGTTTATATTAAGTAGTTTATCATCAAGCATACTACCCAATGATGTTATAACCTTAACAACCTCCATTGCCTGCAACGAGCCTACAACTCCAACAATAGGCGACAACACACCTATTTTAGCTCTGCTCTCTTGCTTATCTCCAAATAGATCTCTATAACCAACACTATTTTCTTTTGAGCTAAAAATCTTTACATTGCCTTCATATCCAGCAACTGATCCATGCACAAACGGTATTCTGTTTTTTTTACAGCTGTAATCTAATACATACCTCACCTCGTAGTTATCTGTACAGTCTACCACTACATCATAAAGCTCAACAACACCCTCTACTGACACTGCATCAATCTTTATAGGGTATTCAACTATTTTAACCGATGGGTTGATATCCTCTAGCCTTTTACGTGCGCGCTCAATCTTCAGCTTACCTATATCATTGGTAGTATATAACACCTGCCTATTTAGGTTCGATGCAGACACAACATCAAATTCAGCGATAGCAATAGTCCCAACACCAATAGCCGTAAGGTGCATTAAAACATAGCTACCAAGACCTCCAGCACCTACCACCAAAACCTTTGCATCGGCTAAGAGCTTCTGATGCTCCGCTGTAAACCCATCACAAAGCATATTTCTCTCATAACGTTGCTTATCCATATCTTAATTTTATCTACATATTAAATACCACAATACTATCTTTTAAATAATGACCTATCCCAGTCTTTCCATACAGGCTCCAGATCAGCATCTTTTATTGCCTGCTCTACTGCATATATCTCTCTGTCATCATTCACTGCAAACTGCTCTAGCTCCTTGTTCTCTTCATAGTTAGAGTAGCCTCCAGGTGCTGTCTTAGAGCCTGCACTCATTGTTGTTACACCTAAACGCATTACATTATCTCTGAAATATGGACTTTCACGAGTAGATAGTGATAGCTCCACATCTTCACTAAATAGCCTATATGCAGTTATCAACTGTAGTAGGTTACGCTCAGAGGTTTCATAGTTTGCTGCAAAAGAGTCGTCGCCTGTAAAAGGGCGTAGGCGAGGAAAAGCAATACTGTATTTGCTTCTCCAATACTTGCTTGACAGATATTGCAAATGTAGTGCCGTAAAAAATGCTTCTGTACGCCACTCTTCTAATCCTATAAGATTAGCGATACCAATTTTATATAATCCTGCTTCTCCAAGCCTATCAGGAGTTTCTAAGCGAAATTTATAATCTTTCTTCTTTCCTGATATATGATACAGCGGGTAGCGCTCTTTATCGTATGTCTCTTGATATATATATACCGAGTGAAGCCCCTTATCCATCAATAGCGAATATTCATCACGCTCTAATGGTTGAACCTCTAACGATACCTGCTCAAAGTGGTTATTCATTATCTCTATGCTGTTAGCTAGGTACTCAACCCCCGCCTTACGTGGTGACTCTCCTGTTACTAGCAGTATATGCTTAAATGGATATTTTGTTAAAGCCTCTGCCTCAGCTATTATCTCTGCGTCACTAAGTATCGCTCTTTTTATCTTGTTGCCTGCACTAAAACCACAATAGGTGCATTTGTTGGTGCAGAAGTTTGATAGATATAGTGGTGCATACATCTGCATAGTGTTACCAAACCTACGGCGTGTAATATCGTGGCTTATTTGTGCCATCTGCTCCAAATATTTATCTGCTGCAGGTGATACTAATGCCATAAACTGCTCTAGGCTTACATTTGGTACTGCCGCCAACGCCTGCTCTACCTGTTTGTCGGTGGTAGCATATATTTTTCTAGTGACCTCAGCCCTATCAAACTTTGCTATTTCATCAAAAAATGTCATCTCTATTTGTTATTACTTAAAAATGAAGTTAATGGACTCGATGCAGATGCCTTGCTTGATATAGGTGCTAACTGAGCCTCATACGCCATACGTCCAGCTTCAACAGCTAGTTTAAAAGCTATTGCCATTGCAACAGGGTTTGAAGATGCAGCAATAGCAGTATTTACTAACACGGCATCGGCACCAAGCTCCATTGCCGCCGCCGCATGAGATGGAGCACCAAGCCCAGCATCTATAATTACAGGTACTCTGCTCTGCTCTATTATTATCTTAAGAAAATCAATTGTCACCAACCCTTTGTTTGACCCTATTGGTGCTGCAAGCGGCATTACACAAGCTACACCACACTCCTCTAGCTGCTTACACAACACTGGATCGGCATGGATATATGGCATAACAATAAACCCACGCTTAGTTAGCTCTTCAGCCGCCTTAAGGGTCTCTACTGCATCAGGCATAAGGTATCGAGGGTCGGGATGAATCTCTAGCTTCACAAAGTTAGTTTCAAGCGCCTCACGTGCTAACTCAGCTGCAAAAATTGCCTCTTTTGCTGTACGCACACCTGATGTGTTTGGTAGCAAGTTAACTCTTTTATGATTTAAATGTTGAAGTATATCATCTTCTGCATTGCCAATATCAATGCGCTTCAATGCTACAGTTACTAGCTCACTCTCACTCGCCTCGATGGCTGCCTGCATAACTGCACTCGAACTAAACTTACCTGTTCCTGTGAATAACCTTGAAGAAAATATTTTATCTCCTATTTTAACACCGTTCATATATTATATCTTTATTACTATATTATTTTTTTAGTAGCTCTATAAAATGCGCTGTAGTTGCTACCCTGTCTTCAGCGTTATATATTGTTGCTGATACTGCCACACCATACACACCAAGTTGTAAAAGCTCATGTATATCATCTGTAACTATACCACCTATTGCTATTATTTGTACCTTAGTAGATGCCACTAAACCTCTATACCCATCAAAACCAAGGGTAGGGCTTAACACCTTTTTTGTTGAGGTAAATCGTAGAGGTCCTGCTCCTATGTAATCAACAGACGTGCCATTTAACGACACTACATCGTCGATGGTATTACAAGTTCGACCAATAATTTTATCGGCACCTAATATAGTACGAGCCTCGGCAAGCGGCATATCGCTCTTACCAAGGTGCACACCATCTGCATTAGATGCAATACACACCTCTACCGAGTCGTTAATAAGTAACACCGCCTCGGCTGCTTTACAAATAGGCATGATAATATTAGCTACATCTATTATCTGCTCTTGCGAACTATTTTTCATGCGGAGTTGTATCCATCTACACCCACCACAAATAACATCTTTTACCTCTTTTATAACCTCTTCGTGCGACGCACCTTGAGTTATATAGTGTAACTTTTCAACTCTTGCCATCTATCATTTATGTTTTTAAAACTCTCTATGCTTTTTTTTATATTTAACACACCATCATCAATCTGCCACACTGCTCCCAGCAGTGCCACAGAGTAAAAGTGTGTTAATTTATCTAACTTAGTGATATCAACACCTCCTAACGCAACGCAGCGACCATGAGCTGCAGTAAACTCTCTTAGCGACCCATCATCAAACCCGCAAAGGTAACCATGCTTTGAGATACTGTCGTATATAGGACTTAGGAAGTAGTATGATGCTCCTAAGCAATCTGCTCGGTGCGCCTCTTGATATGAATGGGTGGAGCAACTAACCAAAAAATCTTGTTTTATATCTGTTTTACTTATCAGACTCTCTAAGCAGTGCTCAAAGTTGTGCTCAACAGATTTTTCAACAACACCTTCAATAGATTTTTCAACAAGTTTTTCAATAGTATTTTCAATATCCGAATATGGAACATGAATCCCACCTAAACCAAACCTATCAACTATCTCTTGCTCTCTATTAACTGTTATATACTCCTTGATAGCACTATTTAATATCCTTTCACAATAATTTCCCAAAGAAAGTAATGAGCTTTTTGGCTTGCGAATATGGACCCTAGAGCCACTATTTGTAATAGCAGCGATCACTTCGTCTTCCCCCTCATAAATATCTTCGGGTGTAATTACAACTACTCCTTTCATAACAACCTACCCTCCTTGTGTGGCACGTATAATTGTAACTTGGTCGCACTCTTGCAATGTGTATGTTGGGTATGCAGTGCGTGGTATAACTTTGTCGCCTACCGCAACAGCAAAGCCACCAGTGGGCATATCTAGCATTTGAAGAAGCTCACTTAATACACTCGCTTCAAACTCTATCTCTTTACTATTTACAATAACTTTCATATATGCAATTATAAGTTTGGAATATCTAACATTCTAAGGATCGATTTTTCGGCTTTTAAACGGATACCCTCTTCAATGATAATCTCATTACTCTCATTTAACAGTGTGTTATATATCTTTTCGAGAGTTACAAGCTTCATGAATGAACAGTCGTTACAAGCACATTTCTCATCTGTTGGAGGCGCTGCATAAAACACTTTATCAGGACATGATTTTTGCATTTGATGCAAAATACCAGGCTCGGTGACCACAATAAATTCTTTTGCTGCTGAGTTTACTGCATGATTTAGTAGCTCGGCTGTTGAACCAACTACATCAGATACCATTACCAGTGTTTTTTTACACTCTGGGTGAGTTAGTATCTCTGCCGCAGGGTGCTTTGCTTTAAGCTCGAGTAGACGCTCTAGCGAAAATTGCTCATGTACATGGCACGCACCGTCCCACACTAACATATTTTCACGCCCAGTGATGCTTTTAATATAGCCACCTAAATTTCTATCAGGTCCGAAAATTATCTTCTCTTCTTTATCTAGCGAGTTAACGATATTTATTGCATTGCTTGATGTGCATATTATATCTGTCAGTGCTTTCACCTCAGTTGTGGTGTTTACATACGATATAACAGTATGGTTAGGGTTTGCGTCGATAAATTTTTTAAAATCTACGGCATTGCAAGAGTCTGCCAATGAGCAGCCTGCCTCTAAATCAGGAAGTAGCACTTTTTTTAGTGGTGAAAGTATCTTTGCTGTCTCAGCCATAAAATGCACACCTGCAAATAAAATAATATCTGCTTTAGTACTCTGTACAGTTTGAGATAAGCCTAATGAATCACCAACAAAATCTGCTATCTCTTGCACCTCAGGGCGTGTATAGTAGTGTGCAAGTATAACACAGTTCTTCTCTTTTTTCAGCTTTATAATAGCTGTTTTCATCTCTTCGTTTGTCATTATAAAGAAAATTTTCGCTTAGTTTAAAATATTTTTTTTTATTAATGATGCTTCAATAATACAAAGATACGATTATTTGTGAGAAATAATCGTATCTTTGTATTATGTATCAAAAATAACAAACAATAAACAGATTAATATCATGGTAGAATTTATAATACTTGACCACTCACTTACTGAAAGTGAGTTCGAAACAAAGGTTGCTAGCCTACTTGGCTACGCTGCTAATGAGTGCATAACAACATTAGCGGTTGTACCATCTGCGCTAGAGCGAGCTGCCGTAGCAATTGGTAGTAATGCTAATATATCTTTAGCCTCTTTATCCCTATCAGCAGCTAGCACTTATACTGAAGTGGCTATTTTAGAGTGTGCAATGGCATTAGAGAATGGCGCTGATGAAATTGTTATACCACTAAACATTGGCTCTATCAAGCAGGGTGATGTATCGGAGGCCGTAGGACGCATAGAGGTTATTGCTGAAGAGATAAGCGGTAGTGCGCTATTGAGCGTCTATATCGACAGCTCGAAGTTTAGTTCTTTCGGTGACCTAAAGGTTGCTCTTGACGCTGCTATACAGTCTGGTGCTGACTCTATAACCATGAATGTTGATTGTGGCGAAGTTGCATATTTGGGCGAGGTGAGCGACTATCTACTTGCTCGTAATGTTGACCTGGATAGGCTGGTGTCATTGAAGGTGGTAATAAGCGGAAGTATTGATAATTGTGATGCTGTTTGTACGAAGTTTATTGCAAAGCATAATTTGGGTGAGATTGATTGTAGTTGCGCTCTTAAGCTGCTGATACAATTATAGTGCTGTTTAATTAAATCGTGACTAAGCTCTATTTTAGCGCAGTAATAAACTTAGAAATATATACGACTATCCATTTCTAACTATCATTGTTAAAATAAAAGAGGAGATTAAATTTTAATCACCTTATAATAATTAGGCTGATTCGCAAAACCTTGGTTTTGTGAATCAGCCAGCTCCCGAAGGGAGCC
>CAMQVM010000066.1 GCA_947038135.1 uncultured Rikenellaceae bacterium | reverse complement strand
CTGTTTTCGGGGTGATTTATTAATAAAAACCATACCTAAATAGTTGAACATAAGTGTATTTAACGTTTTGCGAATCTCCCTGTATAGTGAGGTCGTTATAAAGCTAACAAAAATCATATCGGAAATGAGCGCCTATAAATTGATGATGTGCAAAGAATTGATGGTTAGGATGAAAGTAGCATACTTTACTATGTGACAGAATCGTAATCTCGATAATGATGAGCTATTCGAAATTTTGCACACTATCTTTATTGATTGTCGAATTATAAAGGTTACCTAAGTTAAGGCTAATACTACTCTTTTCCATACATTATAGACATAGACACCTCCTGAACCTTCTCAAAGTCTTTGGTTGTAAGGCTATCTATGCGAGGAGATAGCATTGAGGGTGTAAGACCCATATAGGTAGTATTGGCAACCCCCATTGCGTGTATAATGGTTGGTAAAACACTTACTTGTGATGGGTTGTTTACAGGTCTGAATTTAGGGCTATTCAAAGGGTTAACAATTAGCAGTGGCATTAAAGGTGCACAGCCACCACTATAAATTTCATTAATACAGTGGTCAGCTACGATAGCAATAGTGGTATTATCTAACATCTGTTTATCATTTAAATAAGTGAATAGGTTAGCTATCTCTCTATCTGTACGTTGTAAAGCGATGTAATACTCTCGGCGTTCTTTGCTTAAACCTGAAGAGATTGGATATATCGGTTTAGCGGCAGGGTCAAAAACAGGGTGTGAATCACCAGTTAAGATAGCATAAACAAATGGAGTATCAGAAGCTAACTTATCAATATTCTCAATCACATTTTCTACAAGTGACCTATCTTTTAACCACGTGTTTTTAACGCTTTTGTCTATCTCAGACCCATATAATTTACCTATGCCCATTGCCCTACCTGCAATTTGCTGACACCAAAAAGTAGTGTCTGTTATTGTAGAGAGTAGATTAGTGTGATTAGGTTGTACATCTAGCACTTTAAAGATAGATGGAAAATCATACGGCTTGTCAACAAAAGTGAACGTAAATTGCTCCTTGTTTGGATGTAAACCAGATAAGGTAAGTAGCTGTCCGTCCATTGATGCCCCGATTCCGATAGCATCTTCTATATTAGGAATTAGGATATTACTACTATCTTGCGACAAGTTGTAGGTAAAAGGCATAGCATCTTTACATAGAGCTTCACTATTTAATGACTCTACCAAAATAACAATAAGGTTATTTGGCTTATCTGTAATAACTTTTAGCTCGCTAATATTGTGTGTTGCCATAGATGCTACAAATTGTTTTGCTGAGTCGTATTGAGATTTAGAGATATCAGGATAAGACGCATTGTCGATATATAATTCAACACAAATTGCAACTGGAAGAGAGTATGTATGAAGGAAAAAGTGAGAGCTTAGGTACCTTGATTTTTCATATTCAGCAACAAGACTTTCAGATCTCGACAGGTCAAGAAAGCGACTTTGTAAATAACCAGCAGATAAATAAGATACAACTGGAAAGAGAAAACCAAAAATAAGCAGTGCAAATATAAACTTTGTACTTTTCTTAATTCTCCTTGCCATAAAAGGAAGAAGAAACAAAGAGACTAGCACCATAACAAAAGCAACTATATCACTCCATAAAAATAGTGACGTAATAGCGCTGCCATCCATAGTTGTGAGGTTAGTCACTTGACTATACATTGATTTGGGAATTACTCGCCCAAAGAAACGTGCAAAAACAGAGTTTGTATATAAAAATAGCGTAAATATAGTAAATAATAGAGGGTAAGCAACATATAATTTACGTGGTAATGAAACTAATATTGAAGCTAAAGCAACTGATATTATCATCATGTATATTATGCTATTGACTATTGCTAGTGTAGATGTAGAGCTGTAGTCATTTGTCGTTGAAGTTACAGACGAGCCAAATATTACTGCAAAAAGTAATATTGCTAAAGTAATTAGGTATTGACACCTATTACTTCTGAAAAAACAAATAATATTGTTTTTCAAAGGTTTAATTAAATCTTTCATTTTTTAATTTCATCTTCAATGTGTGGGTATTCACCTTAGAAACTATTTTGTAAACATTAAACAAGTTACCTCAAAGTAATCTTATTATTAAGAGCATGAACGAAAGTGAGCTTATTGGTAAGGTCTAATCCCTCACCAACACTCTTAGTAATAACAGATCTCTTTACATCATAAGCCTCATCTTACGCCTTATAAAGTAGGCTGTTGCATCACCCTAAACAGATGATGGCAGAGCAATAATCAACTCTTTTCTTTTTAATTTTTTCTTTAATGTATGGGTATCCATCTCAGAAACTATTTTGTAAACATCAAACAAGTTACCTTAAAGTAATCTTATTATTAGGAGCATGAACCAAAGTGAACTCATCGGTAAGGTCTAATCCCTCACCAACATCAGCCCCCTTAGTAATAACAGATATCTTTACATCATAAGCCTAAATTTTATGCCTTATAAGTAGACTGTTATATCACCCTCAACAGATGATGGCAGAGCAATAATCAGCTCTTTTATTTTTAAATTTTATCTTTAATGTATGTGTATTCACCTTAGAAACTATTTTGTAAACATTAAACAATTTATCCCAAAGTAATCCTATTATTAAGAGCATGAACCAAAGTGAGTTCATCGGTAAGGTCTAATCCCTCACCAACACCAATACCCTTAGCAATAACAGATATCTTAACATCATAAGCCTCAATTTTACGCCTTATAAAGTAGGCTGTTGTATCGCCCTCAACAGATGATGGCAGAGCAATAATCAGCTCTTTCACCCCACCTTTAGAGATGTTTTCAACCAGCAGGTCAATCTTTAACATAGATGGAGATATACCTTGCATAGGAGATATAACACCCCCCAAAACATGATACAAACCATTATATCCCCCAGTATCTTCGATAGACAAAACATCTTTTACCTGCTCAACCACACATATAATAGATCTATCACGTGACATATCGCTACAAATAGGGCACACCAAAATATCAGATATATTATTACATGATTGACAATATTTTATATTACGCCTAAAATCTTCAATTGCAGCAGCTAAAGAGATAGATATAACCTCAGGCTGGCGGAGTAGATGCAATGCCAACCGTAAAGCACTTCTATCTCCAACAGATGGAAGCTTTGAAAGCTCACCAACTATACGACTTAATAATACACTCTTCACAATATATTAATTACAAATGACTACTGTTAAATCTTCACGAGACAGATACTTCTGCGCCATCTCTTGCACCTGTGTAGCTGTAATAGCACGTATTCCCTTCACAAGAAGCTCTGAGGCGCTGTTATCTGTACCATTTTGTATATTCTCAATTGCAACATCAGCAATACCAAAGGGTCCATCAAGCACACGGAGAATCTCGCCAAGCATAACCCTCTTCACAACCTCCAGTTCTTCATCTGGCACTGGCGTAGTTCGCAGTAACTCAATCTCTTTAAATATCTCTTCAACTGCTACATCAGTAAACTCTCTTTGAAGCTGTGCGCCTATTATAAAATAGCCACTATCTTGCATATTTATAAGAGCCGACTGAATACCATAAGTATACCCTTTATCTTCACGAATGTTTTTCATTAAACGAGAAGAGAAATAACCTCCTAAAAGTGTTGCAGTGAGCTGCATAGCTGTAAAATCGGGATGGTTACGATTAAACATCACTCTGCCAATATTGACCGATGACTGGACCGACTCTTCAGGATCTTTTGCATCAACATGAAGAACCACTGGCTCTTCAGTTGGCGTAGGAGATACAATATGATGCTTCACACCAGATGGTAGCTTCGAGATAATATCTACAACCCCAACCTCTGTTTCGCTAGATATATTACCACTAAGTACAACAAATAAGTTCTCTGCATTGTAGTGCTTTTCGTAGAACGCATTTAAATCAGCAACTGTAACATTATCATAATCTTCAGCAGATGAGAAGGTGCCATAATGGTGCCCCTCGCCAAAGATAGCTTTAGCAAATGTCTCACGTGCAATAACATTGCTTTTCTCTCTCTCAATTTGAAGCGCTACCTTACGCTTTTGAGTGTATACATCACACTCTTTTTGTGAGAAGTTAGGATAAAGCAATACCTCCTCTAAAACATGAAGTGCTTTATCTGCAAACCTACCCAGCGAGCATATAGTAATAACTACAAACTCTCTATCAGCGCTAACATCAAAGTACAAACCATATAGATCAAGCATTTCAGCAATTTCAAGTGATGTATGATTTTTAGTCCCCTCTGAAAGAAGATTTGCTGTTGCTGTGGCAATGTAAGATTTGTCTTGATATTTGATTCCTGCAGTGAAAACAAAAGAGATACGCAGTACATCTTGCGCAGGTGTTATAATTGAGTATATATCTACTCCGTTATCTGTTTGTTGAGTTGCAGCCTTTAAAACATCGATTTTTTCGATTTTCTTTATATCTGGCATTTGAAATATCATAATACTTTGTTTAGTTATGGCATCAAATATACACTAAAATTTTGTAATTAACATATTTTAAGTTAATTTTGAAGCAATAATAATAGAAAAAATAAATTTTAATATGAGAAGTAAGATAATTGTATTCATTTTATTGTTAACAATAGTAGCTTGTAATAACAGCTCATTGATCAACAGTAACGACAAAAAAAGAGATGTACAACAGGCGCTAGAGTCAAAGAGAGCGATGTATGGAGAGGGCTCTCATCTGTTTGATATATTCAATACAGAGCTAACAACACAACAAAGAGAGGCGCTAGAGTTTATATATGCTTACGCCCCTATTACCGATATGAATGTTGACCATGATATGCTACTAAATCATGTAAACACAACTCTGCTGGCAAAAAAAGAGATGGCGTGGAAAGACTCTATCTCAGAAGATCTATTTCTTCATTTTGTTCTTCCTATAAGGGTTAACAATGAGATATTAGACTCTGCTCGAGTTGTATTTTACAATGAGCTTAAAGATAGGGTTAAAGGTATGTCGCTTAAAGATGCTGCTTTAGAGGTTAACCACTGGTGCCACGAAAAAGCGATATACACACCATCAGATGCTAGAACATCATCGCCATTGCAGAGTGTAAAGACTGCCTATGGTCGCTGTGGTGAAGAGTCTGTATTAGCTGTTGCTGCAATGAGATCGGTAGGTATACCTGCACGTCAAGTATATACACCCCGCTGGGCTCACTCAGATGATAACCACGCATGGGTAGAGATTTGGGGCGGAGATAAATGGTACTACCTTGGAGCTTGTGAGCCTGAGGCGTGCCTCGACAAAGGGTGGTTTACATCATCTGCAACTCGTGCTATGTTGATGCACACAAAGGTATTTGGCGACTATAAAGGGGCAGAAGAGATTGTCTCTAAAAACCCATCATACACCGAGATAAATGTAACAGAAAAGTATGCTCCAGTAAAACGAGTAGGTGTTAAAATTGTAGACGAAAATGGAGCAATAGTTGAGGGGGCAAAGGTTGAGTTTAAAATCTACAACTATGCCGAACTACGTACAGTTGCAACAAAAGAGAGTAACTCTAAAGGAGAGACCTTTATAACTCTTGGATTGGGTGATGCTGTTGTATGGGCGTCTAAAGATGGTAAATTCGGATTAGGTAAGATAGAGGTTAAAAACAACGACTCAATAACTGTAAAGCTAGAGTATAAAGCAGGCGATGAGATAGAGCTAGAGTTTGATATTACCCCTCCATCAGAGAGCAAGGGCAGTGCTCCAGAGGTTAGCAAAGAGCAGGTTGAGGTGAATAAGAAACGCTTGCAAGAGGAAGATGTTATCCGTAACAGATATGTTGCTACATTTATAAGCGCTGAGCAGATAGCAGTCTTAGCAAAAAAATTAGATATAGATAATAGCTTGGCTCAAAAATACCTGTTAGCAAGTAGAGGAAACCACAACGAGATTGTAGCTTTCTTAGAGAGTACTCCTGCAAACCAAAGAGCTATGGCACTAGATCTACTTGGTGTTATATCAGCTAAAGATATGCGTGATATACCGGCCGCAACACTTAGTAGCCACCTTACGGGAGCAGCTAAATATGTAGATAAGTATGATAGTAGTATATTCAATAAGTACCTACTAAACCCACGTGTGAAGTATGAGGAGGTGACACCATATCGCCAATCTTTTGCGAAGGCAACAGAGGGTAAAAACATTGATGATATAATATCTATTGTTAAAAATGTTGCCATCTATGACGACCACAACATAGCAGTAGCACCAATAAAACCTGAAGATGTTTTAGTTTTAAAGGTGGCAGATAGCAGCTCACGTGATATTCTATTTGTAGCCTTAGCACGAAGTGCAGGAGTAGCAGCACGACTAGAGGAGTCTACCTCTAAGGTGCAGTATAACGATGGCAAAGATTGGATTGATGTAAACTTTAGTGGTGCATCATCTATATCACCAAAAGGAGTACTAACAGCTAAATACAGACCTACAAAAACAATAGAGTCACCAAAATACTCTACACACTTTACTTTCTCAAAGATTGACGATGCTACAACAGATAGAATATCAATGGCTAGAGGTAGCGATCAAGATATGGGTGTAGGACGATCTACCAAAGAGCTATTTGCTAAACCATTATCGCTTGATCAAGGTAACTACATAACTGTTAGCGGCACACGAATGGCTAGTGGAAAGGTATTAGCAAGGGTAAAAAGCTTTGCAATAGAGCAAGATAAAAAAAGCAATATAGAGTTGAAGCTAAGAGATAATAGCGAAGGTCTGTTTGTAGTAGGCTCAATGAACCCTGAGGCACGTGTTACGGCAGCCGAGAGCGGCAAAGAGTGCTCTATACTTGATATTACAGGTCGTGGATATTTTATAGTAGCTTTGATTCAACCAAATGCAGAACCTACAAACCACTCTCTAAGGGCTCTAAAGGCACTAGAGGGAGAGATTAAAGCATGGGGTCGCCCCGTAGTAATGGCAGTAGCAGATAACAAAGAGTGGAAAAGCTATAATAAAAATGAGTTTGGCACTCTTCCTGTAAAGGAATATGTAATAGATAGTAACGGAGAGATAAAAAAGATGCTGAAAGATATAAAAGCCGATCAGCTACCAATATACATAGTAGCAGATAGCTTTGGACGGGTAGTTTTCAAATCTCAAGGCTATCAAATAAACCTCGGAGACAACCTTTCAAGGGTTATAAAATCATTAAAAGCAGAGTAACTTGCTATTAATTAGTAGTGTTATTTTATTGAAGATGATTTATATTACAATATAATAAGCTTCATTAACGTTGTAAAGGAGAGTAAGCTTTTCTTTCAGTGATAATGAAAAGAATAAATTTATATATTAATTAAACGACATATAATTATGAAAAGTAAAATATTGTTTATTTTAATTGGCTTTCCACTCATAGCAACATCGTGTTTCACTACTAAAAGCATGGTAGCATACGATGAGCTTTATGCTAGGTCGGAGCCAAAGTCAGAACCAGTACGCAGCAGCCGAAGTGGCAACTCTCAATATGCAACTAGCAACTCTTCGCAAGGTAGCGCACTAATAAATCAACACGCACAAAGCACAAGTAGTGCACAAAGAGGTAATACACAGCAGGTAGATTACGACGCTTCAACAGCAGAATATTATCCAGGTATGTTTGAAGAGGAGTTTGTATATGATAATGATGATGCTACAGATGATGTTGTCTATGAAAAGAGACATCAAAGTAGCAATAGTGGGTCAGACAGTAACACTACTGTTAACA
>CAMQVM010000065.1 GCA_947038135.1 uncultured Rikenellaceae bacterium | reverse complement strand
GCATCTACAAATCGCTTTAGCACATTATTTTCATCCCCTCTAAAGCAATTTATTTTATATTTATCTGCTATATCAGAGAGTATATCATTCTCTTTAGTTGAAGGAATAGCAAGTATCACACCAACATTAGGTAATTTCAATAATTTTTGAATTATTATATCTGCAATTGTTTCTTCACCATAAAATGGCTGAATTATCTTAGATGGCAATCTTGTCGACCCTACTCTTGCTTGTATTATAATAGAAATTTCCATTTATTAATATTATTATATTTATTACCAACATTTGATTTTACAACTAGACAAACACACTTGCTTGTCTCTTCGCAACATTTACTTTTAGAGATAATATCATTATCTTTTTTTTAACAATACGCAGCGTCATTTTTATTTCCCAAAGATAAAGGAAAAAAAATTAAAAAACAACTATTTGGATATGGATATCTATAATATTGATAATTAACCTTACTATAATTTCTCGTTAACGTTTAATATACAGACTGTTACAAAAGGCAAATTAGCTTTAAACAGATCCATTTAAACTAACAAAGATTATGTTTTGCTCTAAACGAATCACCAATACAAATCTCTAAACAAGCATATTTACCTTATAGCCATAAAAGTAAAAAGTGATATCAGGCACATTGTGGCTACTGTTTAATTATCACATCTGCCCCCCCCCCAAAAATCACTACCAATACAAGAGCACCAACAGTCTTAATCTACTGCAATATCGGTAATTACTGGCAAATCAAAAGCCAACGAGTCCATGGCCAACGAGTCTACAACCTGCAAAACTACATCAGGAGAGTTTAACACAAGGCTATAAGGTATGTTCTGCGAAACCACAAAGGCAGTAGGAAAATTGTTCTTTATCTTCCCCCAAAGTGACACAGCCTCTGCACGTGTCAAGAAGTCGCCAACAGTAACCCTAAAATAGGGAGATGCATACTCTTGATATGAGTTAAGTGTTGGATAAAACGACTTGAATTTTTTTGACATTAATTGAGCCTGCTCACGTGAGTTCTGTTGATTATCAGAGAATATTCTAACTCTGTATCCACGCACATTGCTCTTATACACAGGTTTAGCAAATTTGATTTCAGCAGTCGTTTTAACAATAACTGTACACCCTAAATCATTCTCTTTAGCAAGGTAATCTATAACATTGCTTTGCGCCTGTACCCCACTGTACACGACTCCTAAAAATAACACTAATAATAATTTTCTCATTTTGTAATACCTTAAAAAAGTTTTTCAATAGTTTCTATAAGTTTCTCTGCATCACTATTTTCAGACAATTCTGATAGTGATATATTTTTCATTCTGATCCTCTTTCTGTATAGTGGAGCTGTAAATTTAGCATAAATATCAACAGTCAAGTTTTCTGGCTCTATTTTCATAAGCGCCATTGTTAATAACCCACCATTTATTTCTATACGCATAGGCAATACAACATTTTCATTCAAACCTTTAGGTATTGTCACCTCTTCCATTAAAGAAATAGCTGCTAGCTGATTATTTCCATTATAAATCACCACCTCAGCCTCACGCAATTTTGCTTTTAGAGGAGCGTTGTTCTCAACATCTAAATCTATATAGACAACAATGTTTTTGAATGAAGAGCTCCCAATTTTCACCTTATTGACATTTTTAATCACTATATCATCGTTGCTTACACATGAGCAAAGCGACGCAAAGATAATTAATGAATATAATACTCTCTTTATCATAATTTTATTTTTTATAAGCAATATATATCGATGCAATACCGCCCGACAACTCTCGCTTAGACAACATAACACCACCCACCGACTCTAGGTGAGCTAAAAATTCATCGCCTGAGGCAAACTCAGCAACCGACTCTGGCAGGTAGCTATATGCAAAGCTGCTCTTAGAGGTAAAGTTGCCAATAAGTGGCAACAACCTTAAAAAATAGAACTTATAAAGCCCTCGAAGCATAACATTGGTTGGCATAGAGAGCTCTAATATAACCAGTTTTCCTCCTGGACGAATTACCCTAAGCATCTCAGAGAGCCCCAAATCAAGATTTTCAAAGTTACGCACACCAAAAGCTGTGGTAACTGCATCGAAACTGTTATCGTCAAACTCTAATGCTAAAGCATCGCCTAACCTAAGCTCTACTCTGCCCTCTAACCCTTTAGCCACGATTTTTTCACGACCTACTTTTAACATTCCCTCAGATATATCTGCGCCAACAACCTTAACACCATCTATTCCTTTGGCAAGAGCAATAGCTAAATCACCAGTTCCTGAGGCTATATCTAACACATTAACCACCGCAGAGCCTGAGCGTGCTACACTCTTAACAACCTTTCGTCTCCATATTTTATCTATACCTAAAGATAAGAAATGGTTTAAAAAATCATATTTAGGAGCTATGTTATCAAACATTGCGGCTATTTTATCTTTTTCTTTATCTGTTTTCATCAATTAAATTTAATACTTTTATGTGGCGACATCGTTGATATAACCTTTACAGGCAGCAGCTGCAACACCACCAGCACAATTAAGCTAATAACTACGAGTGTGCAAATATACAAATAATTTATTTCAATTGGAACATAACTAATAAAATAAGCACTTTCAGAGAGCTTAACCCAACGAGTATGCTCTTGCAAAAGCGACAATGACAGCCCTGCAGCTACCCCATAAGCCAAACCTTGCACCACAACATTTAACGACCTGATAATAAATATAGATTGTATATCGCCATCACGCATTCCTAAAGCTTTCAACACTCCAATCATAGAACTTTTATCTATTAGTATAATCATAAGCATTGCAATAGTGTTAAATGCAGCCACAAATATCATTATTGTCATTATCACCCACATATTAGTATCTTGAAGGTTTAGCCAGTCGAATATACGAATATACTCTTTTGTTATCGGCACAACCATAATTTTTGAGTTTTCAGCTGCGGCATCAAACACCGCCTTTTCCACCAATGGCAAACGATTATCTACCTGCTCAAACTCATCTGTTACAACCTCATATCCCGATATTTGACTCTGCGGAAAGCCACTAACACGCCCCGCAACCCTTATATCACCAATAACCATAATATCATCAAACTCCTCGAGTGAGGTTTGATATATAGCACCTACCTCTAACCGATCTCTATAAATTCCATCTGGAGAGATAAACATCATCTCAAATTTATCACCTACATCAAGCCCCAATTTACTACATATAGATTTTGAAACAAGCACTTTTTTACTCTTTACACTATCGTTGAAAGAGACCATTTCACCCTTTATAATACTGGCTTCAAAAAAGCTAAGATCATACAACCCATCAACTCCCTTTAGCATAACACCTTGCACCCCCTCAGAGGTTTTAATAACACCACCTTTTTCAACAAATGGCGCCACAGACTCGACAAAACCAAGGGCTTCAATAGATGATACTATCGCAGTGTCACGCAACATAGGTATAGCATCTCTATTATTTAAAGACACCACCTTATAGTGAGATGCAAAACCTACGACCTTAGATGTAACCTCACGTTTAAAGCCTAAAATAATATTTAGGGCTATTATAATTATAGCAATACTGACCGCTACACTAAGTATAGCGATACGGACCATTACCTTACCATGGCGGCTCATTACTGAAGAAGATATCCTTCGTGCAATGAAAATATTTAATAAATTACTCTGCATACACTACAAAAATAGGTAATTTTATGGTTAATATAAAGTTTTATATATAAAAAGTTTATTTTGCAAAACTCACAAAGGTAAAAAAACAGATATAATCATGCATACAGCCCCCTGAAGTGGCAAAATTAAATAATTTATAGATATGTGTAGTTTATGCAATTATAAATATATATCACAAAATAGAGCTGTTTTGCATATCTATCAAATAATATTTAGTATCTTTGCCTCGTTATACAAACAAACAAATAATTTAATATTATAGAAAATGAGTAGCGGATTAATTTTAATGATCATTATCGGGCTAGCAGGTTTTGCTGTTCAGATGAGATTAAAAAGTGTTTTTAAAAAGTATTCAAAAGTATCATTTGCAGGAGGACTTACAGGTCGTGAAATTGCAATGAAAATGCTTAACGACAATGGCATCTACGATGTAACTGTTATCAGCACACCAGGCAAGCTTACCGACCATTACGACCCTCGCAACAAGACTGTAAACCTTAGCGAAACAGTTTATGACACTGTATCGATATCGGCGGCAGCAGTTGCGGCACACGAGTGCGGGCACGCAATTCAGCACGCAAAGGCTTATGCTCCACTAAAAATGCGTAGTGTTTTAGTGCCTATTGTGCAGGTATCATCTACATGGGCGCAGGTTGTGCTAATCATAGGTATATTTACTATGTCTAGCTTTCCACAGCTTTTTGTTATTGGTATAATTATGTTATCAACAGTTGTACTATTTAGCGTCATTACGCTTCCTGTTGAGTACGATGCATCACGCCGAGCATTAGCATGGCTTGAATCGTCGGGCACAGTTCAAGGAGCACAACACAGCCAAGCAAAAGAGGCTCTATCATGGGCTGCTAGCACCTATCTTGTATCAGCGCTATCAGCGATTGCTACATTAATTTATTACCTAGGATTCGCAAACAGAGATTAATTATATGACACCTACATCTTTTTTAATAGACCACACAAAGCTGCTTCCAGGTATCTACCTACAAGCAGAGCCAGGCAAAGTATACACTTATGACCTACGTTTCAAAGCCCCAAAAGGGTGCACCACTCCTGCAATAAAGCCTGAGGTGATGCACACTTTCGAGCACTGCTTAGCTTCTCACCTTAGAGGAGAAGCATCATTTTCTGATAATATAATGTATGTAGGACCTATGGGGTGCTGCACTGGGTTTTATCTATTGATGAACAAGGAGGTTGAGGCAAAAGAGATTGCTAAGTACCTTTGTGGAGCTTTTAACTATATCTTATCATTAGATGAGATTCCTGCGGCTAATGCTGAGCAGTGTGGCAACCACTTACTAAATGATTTAACTGCGGCTAAAGAGCTTTCAAAAGAGCTATTAGAGCTGTTTTCAGCTGATAATATTAATACTACATATCCTGTTATGTAATTTAATATCGTAATAACATAATAAGCATAGGCTACCTCGAATTGTATATTTGGGGTAGCCTATCTTATTTTGTGGGTGTGGGTGTATGGTAATTTAACTTGTTTTTTGGTTGTATTTTAGTTGTCTTATGGGCTGGTTAGAGAAACGGAGTTTCTTGCAAAAAGTTTGGGTGTTCACTTTTAAAGGGGTGGCTTAGTTTTTTTGGTGTTTGATGTTCGTTGATGTTCTTGGGTGCTCTTAACCCACATGGCGTGCACTCCTTTAAGGCATCTTTTGCGTAGCAAAAGTGCGGTATACTGATGGTTGAGAGAGAAAAGGAGGAGGAGGAGGCTAGCTGTTTATTCAGGTGAGGATATCTCGATTATTTACTTTTTTATAACAAAAGTAACAAAAAAATCGGTGAGAAGATTTTGAGGCGAGGAGGAGCATATTTTCTAAATTTTCAGGACTCACGCCCTGCGGCGCTCAGACATCTGAAAATTCTTAACGAAAATATACTCCTCCTCTTATTTCCTCAAAATCCTAAGGCGCCTTCTGCCTCTCTCGTAAATTGTGGCTCGCTTGTACTTTATCTTGTCTTATGCATTTTCATGTGATTTGGTGAGGTATGCGAGATGTGTGAAACTTTAACTTTTTCGAAGTAATAAAAAACAATTAATAATATCTTAACAATTGAGTAATAAAAGAGTAACACCCAACCACTATTTTTGTCGCAGATAAACAGATAAACGTTAATTAATAAAACAAAAGCGATGAAACAAATATTAAAGAACAAAAAACTATCAAACGCCCTATTTATACTATGGGCAGGAGGTGCGGCACTACTATCATACTCACTAGTGTATGCGCTACGTAAACCATACACCGCAGCAGCATTTGAGGGAATGGAGCTATTTGGAATGGATTATAAAGTAGCTGTTACAACAATTCAGATTCTTGGATACCTAGTAGCAAAATTTGCGGGTATAAAGCTTATATCAGAGCTTAAAAGAGAGCAAAGATTTAAATTTTTTATAATATCTGTTATCATAGCCGAGCTTTCACTTATAGGCTTTGGTGCGATACCTGCGCCATTGAATGCTTTAGTAATGTTTATCAATGGTTTATCGCTAGGGTGTATGTGGGGTATAATATTTAGCTTTATCGAGGGGCGACGAGTCACAGATATGCTAGCTAGCCTTTTAGGTGTAAGTATTGTATTTAGCTCGGGCACAAGCAAAAGTATCGGACTATTTGCGATGAACGACCTAAATATAGATCAATTTTGGATGCCAGCGGTGATTGGTGCAGTAGCTTTTCCGTTACTTATATTAATGGGTTATATATTAAAAAGACTTCCAAACCCATCTGAGGAAGACATGGAGCATAAAAGCGAAAGAGTAACACTCAACAGCGCAGAGCGAAAAGCACTATTTCGTAGATATAGCCCTATCTTGATACTTCTACTATCAGGCACGTTTCTACTAACTATATTAAGAGATGTAAAAGAAGATTTTTTAGTTAGCATAGTAGATATGGAGGGGCAATCATCATGGTTATTTGCACAGATAGACACTGTTATAACAGTGATAATATTAGGGATATTTGCAGTGCTTACATTCTGCAAAAGTAATATCAAAGCGTTAATAACATTGCTTTCGTTAGTTGTATTTAGCTGCATTGCTATGAGTTATGTGTCATTTTACCATGCTACACTCAACTTATCACCTATTGTATGGTTATTTGTTCAAAGTATATCGTTATATATTGCATATTTAACCTTTCAAACTATTTTCTTTGATAGATTCATCGCCTGCTTCAAGATAAAAGGCAATGTAGGATTTTTTATTGCGCTGATAGATTTTATAGGATATGCAGGAACTGTAATACTACTTTTTACAAAAGAGATGCTAGATGTAAAAACCGACTGGTTTATATTATATAATAACATGGCACTTATTGTAGGTCTTACCAGCACAATTTTCTTTATCGTGGCTACTATACTACTTGTAAAAGAGTATAGACGCTCGAGAGGTTTAAGCACCAACAACCAGCTTGCCAACAACCTACAACCAACATTATAAAAAACAATAAATAATAATAAAAGGTCATGGAAAAAAAATCACAAATCAACTGCGTAATATTTGACTGGGCAGGAACAACAGTAGACTACGGATGCTTTGCACCAGTGGCAGCATTTATAAATGCTTTCAACGAAATAGATATTACAGTCACTCCAAAAGAGGCACGAGGCCCAATGGGAATGACAAAAATAGATCATATAAGAGAGCTGTTTAAGCTAGAAACAGTATCAAGCCAATTCACAAAAACCCAAGCTAGAGCGTGGAGTGAAGCAGATGTTACTGAGATAAATAAAAATTTCGAAAAATACCTATTTGCATCTTTAGACAACTACACAACACCAATAGATGGCGTGCTAGATGTGGTATCTGAGCTACGATCTAAGGGTTACAAAATAGGTTCAACATCGGGCTACACTAGTGCAATGATGGAGATAGTATCTCGGGGAGCAGCAGCAAAAGGATACACCCCTGACTGTTACGTAACATCAAACAACCTACCAGCAGGCAGACCATCGCCTTACATGATATATCAAAATATGTTAAACCTAGCTGTCGACTCTCCTAATGAGATAATAAAGGTTGGCGACACTATATCAGATATCAAAGAGG
>CAMQVM010000064.1 GCA_947038135.1 uncultured Rikenellaceae bacterium | reverse complement strand
GCAGGTATTTACTAATTATTTCGCTGTCAATCATTCTCGACTCCTCAATAACAGATATCTGCTCAGCCACATTTTTCAGCTGGCGCACATTTCCTGGCCATTGGTAGTTATCTATTAACTCACGAGCATCATTTGTTAGTGATATCATAGGCATACGATATTGAAGCGCCACCTCTGATGAAAACTTCCTAAACAGCAGAAATATATCACTTTTACGGCTTCGTAGCGGGGGCACATTTATTGGCACTGTGTTTAGCCTATAATATAAATCTTCTCTAAATGCTCCACTCTCAATCGCTTTAGGTAGGTTTACATTTGTGGCTGCTACAACTCTAACGTCTGTTTTTTGCACTTTTGATGAGCCTACTTTCATAAATTCACCACTTTGAAGCACCCTTAACAGGCGCACCTGCGTAGTAAGTGGCAACTCAGCCACCTCGTCAAGAAATATAGTACCACCGTTTGATATCTCAAAATAACCCTTACGTGTCTCTGACGCACCCGTAAAAGCCCCTTTCTCATGCCCAAATAGCTCGGAGTTTATAGTACCCTCGGGTATTGCACCACAGTTTACAGCTATATAACTGCCGTGCTTACGTGGCGAGTTGGCATGTATTATCTGCGGAAATATCTCTTTTCCTACACCACTCTCTCCAGTTATTACCACTGAAAGATCGGTTGGTGCAACTTTTAAAGCCACCTCTAAAGCACGTGACACCTCTGCATCACTGCCATATATACCATATCTAAGCTTTACTGCTTCTAAATCTACCATCTATTTATTATATCTTTTTATCACAAAGGTATGTTATTTTTATTACCTGTGTGGTTTTAGCATCTATCTTAAATTTATCGCTTACTCTTCTATCTACAAGCCACACTATAACCCCTTGGCTCTCAATAACCATTTGGTGCTCCTTTTCAAAGCGTGTACACTTTACATCAATAAGAAAATCGCTCACCTTTTTAACCCCTTTAACCCCTAAAGGTGAAAATTTATCTCCACCTTTTATGCCTCGCACAACTAAAGGAAACACAATTTTGCTAGCATCAATGTAGGCAACATTGCTCGGTGCACTACGGTAGTCTACACACTCGCTAATAGACATTGTGTCAACGTTGAAGAGCTCATTATTATTATCGGTTAGTGAGGCTATTTCAAACTCATGGTTTGGCGAACTCTCTAGCGCACACCCTTTTTTACGTATAATTAAGGTATCTCTATCCATCAATGCCACATGATCGTTAGAGTAAAAGAGCCTACCACTATGGTTGTGCCTTAGAATATCACTTGATTGGTTAGCCGAAAACCCATATTTATCAATTATCTCATAAAGTAGCTGCGCACTGCAATCGTCATAGCTATATATAATCGTTAAGTCGATTCTATACTCGCTATAAAACTCTTTCACCGCCCTCTTTTTCACATCATCAACCAGCCTATTTAGCAGCGATGATGATGATGCTACACGGTCGATATTGTTTATCATTGTCTGTTTAAAGTCCGCTTGTCGCTCCTCTATTTTTGGTAATAGCTCTATCCTGATCCAGTTTCTGAGGTAGGTAGATTTAAGGTTTGATTTATCGGTACGGTACATTAAGTTGTGTTCTGTTGCATAAGCTTCAATTTCAGCTCTATACGACGATAATATAGGGCGCACTATAAGCTCCCTTAATCGTTGAATACCCAATAATCCTTTTACTCCTGTGCCACGCATAAGATTTATAAAAAAAGTCTCGACACTGTCGTCGGCGTTGTGCGCTATTGCTAGCTTGCTATATTTATTCTCTTCCATAACCCCATCAAACCACTTGTAACGTAGCTGTCGAGCCGCCATCTGTGTCGACACCCCATGCTCTTTACTGTAACCAGTAGTATCAAAGGTTACTTTATGAAATATAACACCTCTAGCTGCTGCATACTGCTCTACCAGCTTCTCATCAAGGTCGGCATCAATAGGTCGCAATGCAAAGTTGCAATGCGCAATGGCAACGCTATATCCTAGCCCAATGAGTATATCGGCCATAGCCATAGAGTCGACACCTCCACTTACTCCACAAAGTATCTTATCTTCGCTCTTAATAAGGTTATGCTGTTCAATATACCTCTTTACCTTCTCTACCATAATAATTTAGATTATATTGATCTCTCTATCAAGTGCTACACCAAACTTAGTAGCTACATCTAGCATTATTCGCTCTGAAAGCTCCAATATTTCAGCACCAGTAGCATCACCATAGTTTACTAACACCAGTGGCTGAGTGTGATGCACCCCTGCATCTGCCTCACGCCTACCTTTCCACCCTGCCTGCTCAATAAGCCATGCAGCAGGTATTTTATATGCACTGCCCACCTTGTAAGATGGCATAGTAGGATATAGCGCAATTAAGCTCCGATATTTACCACTATCAACAACAGGGTTTTTAAAAAAGCTACCTCCGTTACCTATAACTTTAGGATCAGGAAGCTTCTCGTTTCTAATATCTGAAACTGCTTGTCTAATATTTTGAAGAGTACACCCTCCTAGCTCCTCAACCTTATCAGCAACGCTGCCATAAGCTAGGTTGGCGTTGGCTACTAATGATAGGCGCATTACTACGTATATTACAATAGCTCTATCTTTCAGCTCTCTTTTAAATATTGAGTCACGGTAGCCAAACTTACAATCACTACCTTTAATATCTTTTACAACTAGCTCTTTAGTATCGAAATATATAACACTATCAATTACATCACCAGCCTCAGTGCCATACGCACCCACATTTTGCACAGGTGCTGCACCAATCGACCCTGGTATATTAGATAGGTTTTCAACACCCCAAAGCCCACTATTGCAGGCATAGGCACAAAAGTCGTCCCACACCATGCCCGAGCCAATTTTCAGCAGTTGCGACTTATCGTCACCGCCAACTTTCTCAACACCTAAAATGGCCGATTTAAGCAGCAGTCCCTCCCAGTTACGAGTAAATAGAAGGTTGCTACCACCACCTATAACCATCCAGTTAGTGTTTATATCTTTAAATATATCATGAAGCTCCTCAACACTAGTAAACTCTTGATACTCGTGTGTAGTAACATCTATTCCAAAGGTGTTAAGATCTTTAATGCTTCTATCTATCTCTCGTCCCATCGCTCATGCTTGGTTATCATCTGTCGCCAACTATTAGGCACAGGTATAGAGAGGTGGTTTACTATATCAAATGCCACGAGTATAGAGCTACTATGTAGTTTTACATCTCCACTCTTTTCGCAGCGTACCTCTTGATATATAGTCATGCTCTTTGTACCTATCTTTTTGACTGTTGTATATACTACAATCTTATCATCTACAAGTACCTCTTTAATATATGTAGTGGTTGTGTTAGCGACTACAAAACCCCTTTCACGCCACATTATAGGTAGCTCTAGCACCTCTTTAAAATAGCTACTTTTTCCGAGGTCAAGATATTGTTGCAACAGAGCGTTATTTACGTGTCCTATGATATCTATATCTGAAAAACGTATCTGTATTGGTGTTATATTCATTACTCTCTAATTATTTGAATCCTACTATCAGAGCTAATTTTTATTATTGAAGAGGGCTTTCCTGTTGCTCCTTTTTCATACTTTTTATCTACTACAAGATCAACACCCTCAATTATAACTTTGCTTATCTCTGCTAGCCTTGCTGGAGCTGCCTCGCCCGATATATTTGCTGAAGTAGATACTACTGGTCGCCCAAGCTTTCTACACATCGCCCTACAAAACTCGTGCGATGTAACACGTATACCTATTGACTCATCTTCGCTAAGGAGGTTAGAAGCCACCCTTTTCGGCTTATCTACTACAAGTGTTAAAGGCTTATCTGTAATCTCTAGTAACTCCCACGCAGCATCTGGTAGGTTGTCGAAATAGAGTGCTACTCTATCAAGCGAGTCCATCAAGCACAACATACTCTTGCTCTCTTCACGCTGCTTTAGTGCATATACCTTTGCCACCGCTTCGGCATTAGTTGCATCACAACCTATACCCCACACTGTATCTGTTGGATATAAGATTATTCCACCCTTTTTGAGGGTATTAACCACCTCTTCAAGATACTCTTTATCGATTGTTGAAACTGGTCGCTCTCTTCCTGTTGTAGGAGCTTCGGCTTCGGTAGCTTTTGATCTGAATGCTGCTCTGTCTGCTTCTCTATCTGCTTTGGCTGCTTTCTTGTCTACTTTTGCTTTTCTGCGCTCTGTTCTAACTATTTTTTTGTCTATCATAATTTTAGTTTTTATCTTTAATATTAGGTTGTTTTGTATGTTTACATAGGTGAGTTGAAGCTAA
Source organism: uncultured Rikenellaceae bacterium (assembly GCA_947038135.1). Taxonomy (GTDB): domain Bacteria; phylum Bacteroidota; class Bacteroidia; order Bacteroidales; family Rikenellaceae; genus CAMQVM01. The sequence continues at coordinate 3,475 of CAMQVM010000064.1, read as the reverse complement.
AACTTCAAACACACCACGAATGATTAAAGAAGCCCTAGCTCTAGTAGTGCTTCGTCAGACATCATATCTCGTGTCCACTCAGGCTCAAAGGTTAGAGTTACATTAACATCTGTAACACCCCCCACCTTTTTTGTCTGCTCGGTCACTTCGCTCAGCAACTCATCAGCCATAGGGCAGTTTGGAGCTGTTAGAGTCATCGTTATATTTGCCACCCCTGAAGGCTCTACATCTACCTCGTATATCAAACCAAGGTCGTATATATTCACAGGAATTTCTGGGTCATATATATTTTTAAGGGTTAATATTATATCGCCCTCCATTTTCAGTATATCATCTACCGATACCATAATTGTTATTTTTTTCGTGAAACATAAGCTAAGGCAAACATCTTCATCTGCTTAACCATTGACAGCAAGCCATTGGCTCTTGTGGGAGATAGGTTCTCTTTCATACCTATCTTATCGAGAAAATAGAGGTCGCTTTTATATACATCCTCTGGCTGCTGACCATTTAATACTCTTGCAAGTAGAGCTATAAGCCCTTTTGCTATAATTGTGTCGCTGTCTGCTACAAAATATAACTTGCCATCTTTAATATCGCAGTTGATCCACACCCTCGATTGGCAACCATCGATAAGATACTTATCGGTTTTGTAGCTGCTATCCATTGCAGGTAGATCTTTGCTTATATCTATTAGGTAGTTATATTTGTCCATCCAGTCATCAAACATCGAAAATTCCTCAACTATCTGATCTTGTATCTCGTTTAATGTCATTATATAATATTTATGTGTGTTATATATCAAAGCCATTTTAGGTGCTTGATAAATTGTTTAGCTAGTTAATAATTTCGCTTATAGCTCTACCATCGGCGCTATTAGGGTGAGTTATCTTTAGCAACTCACTAATCGTAGGTGCTACATCTTTCAGCTCTACCGAGGTGTGTATTTTCTGCTGCTTTATGCCTTTACCATAAAATATCATTGGTATATGGTTATCATAGATATATGGAGAGCCCCAAAGTGAGGTAGTGCGTACATCTTCATCGTTAACTATCTCTATCCACCCTGGTAGCAGGTTTACTATCACATCACCACCATGTCTAGGAAAGTAGCTCTGCTGCATCTTACGCATTATACCACTACCGAAATAGTTAGACTGCAAAGATGTTGCCGTTACAGCGTTAGATATACCCTCAAACTGAAGCGCAAAAGCGGCAACTTTAGTTTGTATATCTTGAAGCGATAAACCACGCTCATATATAAGCCTACGATTAAGGTATATTTGGCGATTTTTATAATCTATAATCCAGCTGTTTGCACCGAGCTGAGCATTTAAAAATCCTCCTACAATAACCTCAAACTGCATTGCATTGAATTTACCACTCTTCTGACCTTTGTTCTCTACATTGCCACTCATGCCATGGCTTGAGGTAAGCACTAAGGTAAAATTGTCTTTGCCGATATGCTGCTCTAGATAGCTAATAAAATCTGCAATATCTCTATCAAGCTTATAGTAAGCGTCTTCTGTTTCGGTCGACTCACTGCCATATATACGAGATACATTTCTGTAAGCTGCAAAATCTACAACAAGAAGATCAGTGTGGTTATCAGCACCTAGCGAGTCACGCTTTATCGCCTCAAGAGCAAAGTCTTTAAGGTAGCTATTTCCCATAGGTATCTCAATAAGACGTTGGTACTCTCTGTTTTTAGGTTTTAAAAGCATATCAAATGAAAACTGCTTTTTGCTATCTAGCAGCACCGCTGTTGCATTTCTGTATTTATATCGCTCAATTGGCAGGTCGACACTCCAAAGAGTGCTATTGTAGCTCTCATTAAGCTTTGAATTGTTGAATGATGCCACCCATTGAGGCAGAAAAGGTTTGTAGTAAGAGCTTGTAGCAAACCCTCCATAACGAACATCATACCAGTAGCAACCATCTGGATTAGACCCTCCATGAATTATAGCGTCTTTGTAGTCGTGCGCCACCGAAACCACCTTTGAGCGTGCATCAATGCCTTTAATTTCATCAGCAAGAGTGCTAAATATAAGTGCCTCAGGGCTGTATTGCCCCTCATCTTCGTTAGAGCCTAGCCCCTTGTATCTTTTGTTATATAGTGGCGACACTAACTCATTTGTAGTGTAGTTAACCCAACTTTCGCCTAGCACGCCATGCCCCGCAGGAGTTGTTCCTGCTGCTAATGTTGCACTACCACATTCAGGGGTAGAGTACATATACCCACATTGTGCATTGGTGAACGATGAGCCACTATCAATAAGTTTTTTTATGCCCCCATCTGACAGGTTATCCTTAAATTTAAGAATCTGATCATACCTAACTCCTCCAACTACCAATTGAACGACTAATTTAGGGTTTTCGTCTAAGGCACTAGCACTAGTTGCTGCTGTTTTTGAGTAGCCAAAAGTGGCTATTTGGGTAAGTAATACTGCCACAGTAAATACCCTATTTTTAAAATTCATTCTTTATCTTTTTATATATATAGTTATACTAAGTTACAAAGTTATAAAAACTTTTCTTTTTCATAGCTAAAATCGACTACTTTTAGCTCTTTTTCTAATACATTAGCCTTTAAAAGGCACTTTTCTACAAACTTTTTGTGGCTTTCGCTCTCAGGAAACTTTACTCGGTGGTTAAAATCACGCATTACTCCCTCTACTCGCTTCATCTGACCTTGGGTTTTTTCGTTGATTAGATGTTTGCTAAACCGCTCCCATATATACTCAACTCCTGCCTCAGACGGATGCACCATATCTACCCCATAAAAGCGATAATCACGCAGTTCATCAATAAATATTTCGTATGCAGGAAAATAATCTACATTTTTATTTTGCGCCTTTAATTTAGATATTGCCACCAATAAATGAGCCTTGCTAATGCTATTTTCTATAAGACCATCTTTAAGGTGACGTATAGGGCTAACAGTAAATATCACCCGTTTTGCTCTATAAAATTCATCGTCTAAGATAGCACTTAAACTATTAATTATATCATCAACCGATAGCAGCTCTCGAATAAAACTGTCACTCTTTAGCTTATGGCAATTAGATACTATATCGCCACTCAATTTATACCTATAACAATAAGACGTACCAAGGGTTATAATTATTATGTTGCTATTTTGAAGATGCCTCCTACCGCTCTCTACCGCCTTATTCATAGCAAAAAGCGCCCCTGTTTTATTCTCCGACGAAAATTCAGTATTGAAAGAGAAGTGCCCCCACTGCTCGTTTTTAAAAAATAGATCTTGCTCTGTTATCTGCTCATTAGAGCGTAGAATACTCAAGGTATTTGCTATTGATATAGGGTTGTAAATTGTACCCAGCGGATTGTATAACACATCAAATTTTCGGCTACTGAGCTGCTTGCCTATATTTGTTGAAAAGCACGACCCAACCATAAATATTTTACTGTTATAGTCAATTACTCCACCCTCTATATCTATGTTTACTTTTGT
>CAMQVM010000063.1 GCA_947038135.1 uncultured Rikenellaceae bacterium | reverse complement strand
GTAAGCCTTTTATATAAAAACTGCAATACGTAATCGTGGAGACGCTTACCGATTACGATTAATAAAAATGTAAACATCTTCATTAGTTGGAACTAACCCGGTATATAGGATTAGACCACAAAGACCATTTATCCCATTACGCATATTTACACTCGTTAAACTTAACACAAAGCGGTTACTCTCATTTAAACTAAACATATCTTTTTGGAGGCAAAGGTAGATGTTTTGATGTTGCATAAAAAGACGGCTTATATGGGATGCTTACTACTTAGCCTTAGATACGTAATTGCGGAGACGCTTACGATGCTTACGCACTTACGAACTTAGCATCTAAACTTAAATAAGAAACGAGTATCTCAAATAAATTTGAAATACTCGTTTCTTATATCAAAGTGTTATTTTGTATAACACCTATAGTAATCAAATACTAGAAAAACATCACACGCATATCGTTAACATCAGCAACAGCGTAAACAGATGCCATCACACGTTGCTGGAATGATGTCTCAGCTGCACTTTGTAAAACAGCTTCCTCTTGCTTAGCATTTGTGTTCTCTGCTGGTGTTGCAGCAGTAACCTCAATAACTGATACATTGTTTGTTGTAACAATAGAATTAGATGTATCACCTTGCTTCATAGTAGTAAGCGCACCTACAACCTTAGGAGCAGCACCCAAACTAGGGATATAGAATGATTTGAAGTTTATATCTTTTGCTGTTTGAACCTCTACATCTAGCTTTGTAGCCATCTCAGCAAGAGTAGTAGCTCCTTCAAGCTTTGCTTTAATATATTCAGCTTTTTTCTCGCTACGAAGAATATTTTTAATCTCAAATACAACGTCTTCAACAGGCTTGATTCCATGTTCACTACTTTTACGCACCTTAGCAACTATGTTTTGCTCACCAATAGATATAACCTCCGAGATTGCCCCCTTTTCGTTATTAAATGCCCAACGCACAATCTCAGTTGTATTGTCTAGCCCTTCGATGTTGCGCTCGCCAGCACGTATTGTAGCTGCACGCTTTGATACGCCTAATTCACTAGTAGCATCATCAAAAGAGACCTTTGTGTCGCTTATCATATCAGCAAACTGTGTAGCCTTTGTGTAGTTCAATTGGTTTGTTACATTGCTAGGGTTGATAACGTAATCTACAACTGCTAGCTGTACCTTAGGATATCTTGTACCTATTTCCGTAACCTCTATAACATGTATTCCAAATTGTGTATCTACGCTTATTATTGCACCCTTGTAAGAATCAACTATACCATTAGAAAACTCAGGAATCATCTGCGACATATGAAAACGACCTAAGTCACCGCCACTAAGGTTAGCATTTTGATCCATTGAAAACTTAGATGCCAGCTCTGCAAATTTGCTTTTGTCTTTTTTCAGCACCTTTACAAGGCTATCAGCTAATTGACGATCTGTTGCAGCTACAAGAATATGTTTTGCTCCAAGTGTGTCAGGAAGATTCTTAGTTTCTACAACCTTTGCAATAGTATATATATCACCTGCAAGCACTGGACCGTAAGTAGAAGCTTTTTCCTTACCAAAAGCAAACTGTGCTAATTCTGTAGGTAGCTCTTCAGCTTTTTTGAAACGTGCATCAAAGTTTGTGTTCGCATTAAGATTTACAAACTGTACTAAATCATCAGCTTTGTTAAACTCAGCAGTTATTTCATTAATATCTTCTTGTGCATTCTTGTAATCCTCCTCTGAAGGTAGTGCCTCGTATACTACATACTCAAGCGTTCTTGTGCTAACACTCTTGAATTTATCTTTGTTCTCACTGTAATATTTTCTAACCTCGTCGTCAGTAACAGTCACCAATGAGTCAGCTATCATGTACGTAGGCTTTGTTATAAAGTTGAAGTTGTAGTTTGTGTTACTTGCTGCAACAATCTGATCTACCTCATTGCTTGTTGTGTATATGCCGTTCTCAACTAATGAGAAATACTTCGACAATGATCTCTCCATTGCCATCTCATTCTCAATATAAGACCAGAATTTAGCAGTTCTGCCTGTCGAGTCTGCACCAATGTTCTTGATAACGTTGCTAACGGTAGGGTAGTCGTATCCACCAGTTTCACGGTTAACAAATATAGATCGTAGTATAGAAGATACATACTCTCCTTTTACCATATCTATCGACTCTTCTTCAGACACTACTAAACCTAATTCATTTAGGTTTTCTCCGAAAATGTTAGTTCTGATAATTTGGTCCCATGCTTGAGTGCGAATTTGATTGCTCTCTTCTTCTGTTTTTGATTCTGTTCCTGATAACATCTGCTGTGTTAGAGAAATTTCGTCAACCTTGTTTGAGTACTCTTGAATAGAGATCTCTGTGCCCATGATTGTTCCTACGTTTTGGTTTGATGAACCAAATACTGAACCAGATGTACTTGTTAAGTCACCTAGTAAGAATGCTAAAAGTGATAGACTTATTACTACTGCAACAAGTACTCCTCCTTTTGTTCTAATTGTGTTTAAAGCTGCCATATCTAATTGATTTTAATTATTATTCTACCTTTTATGCTAATTACTTTTGTTCATTTTTAATTATACTTACCAAACAGTTGGCAAAGGTAATAAAAAAATGATAATATATCTATATTTACTGTATGTTTTATTAATATTATTATTATATGAAAATATTAATAGCCTGTTTTATGCTTACAAAACTCAACTTATTACTACTTGTAATATCTAATTTTATGCTTTGTAGTTGTTTTAAGGCGGTTTTTAGATCACTACCTATAAATTACATTTTTTTGTTGATGATAAATATAATATTAAGAAAATATTACTTTGCTATTGCTGTACTATCAACTTTTGTGCTGTCAGGAGCAATAACTGGATCTTTATTTAGTATCATCCTACCCCTATTTTGTTTAAGGTGGATTACTTTCATCTCATCATCTGACTCAAAACCAGAACCTGTTGTAACCTCAGGACCATTTACTATCTTGGTAAACACATTTGAGTATATCTTGCGAGTTTTCTCATTCCAAAAAATCTGCTCAGTATAGAGTGTTTTCCCTAGTGAGTCTTTTCCTACAACATTTCCTCTAGCTTCCCATACTCTTTTCTTCTCATCATAATAGGCATAATCAGCATCAAGAAAAGTAACTATAGCCTCTGTTGAATCTTTGAATGTCTCGATATGGATTCCTTTGCGGAACACCATATATGGAGTATCTACCATCTCGTACCGTTCCAATAGCTTAGCATCAAATTTATATGCCAGTAGCCCATCTTTGAAAGATTTTATGCTTAAATTATTGCTTGTAACAGTGGGGTGATTCTTTGTGTCTTCGATTGTAACCGATGAATTTACCTTAGTGTCACACCCAAATATATTGAACAAAAAAAGTGCAATTATTACCTTTAGAGTTATCTCTTTTGATTTTGTCATATAAATAAGTAATAAATTTATCTAAAAAAGGTACTTTCATAACTATATAATGAAAGTACCTTTATAGTATACACCAAACTTATAAGTTATGTGTTATTATTTACCGTTAGAACGAACAGTTGTTGATCCTCTAACATATCCACAATTAACAGTGAAGCGTCCGCCTATTGCAATACCAGACTCATCAAAGAATATATCTTCTGAGCTAGGAAACTGCTGTGAGTAAGCAGATATAGAGCTGTTTACAGCATCCATATGTTCATCAGACACTAAGCCTCTAGCTCTAAGTAGATTGTCAACAACTACCCAGTATGCAGCCTTTTTATTAAATGCCGAACAAGACGCACCTTGAATAGATTGTGCCTGTGCTTGTGCTAATATAAAGTATGCAAGACCCTCTTCTTTGTTAACACTGATACATTTTTGTGCAAATTCGATAGCCTTAGATACCTTGCCACCTACAAGACACACACCTGCTGCGCCTAATGCATAGGTAGATTTTACGGCATTGTCAGTCTCTTTATCTACAGCCTCGCTATAATACTTAATAGCATTTGTAAGGTCACCTTTTTGCTCGTATGAGCTAGCGATACTAGCAGCTGCAATAGATGTTGGCTCAATAGAATAAAGTTTTTCTGAAACCTCAAGCTGGAAAGCTGATGTACACTTGCCTCTTGATAACATAGAAACAATCTTTGATAAAAGCTCTTTATCGTCTGGAGATGCAGTGTATTGCGGTTTGAATATTTTCTCTAAATTCTCACATGAAGCAGCGCCACTTTGCATAAGTAGTTGCTCTATTGAAGCTTTAGTTTTGTCTTTCTTCTCAGTAGACACAATGTTTGCATCTGCTGCGCTAGTAAGTTTTTCATACTCTCCTAAAAGAAACTCTGTCTCAACTTCATCAGCCATATATTTATCTATAATATACTTAAAGTAGATAGGATATACAGTAATGTCAATTTTAGCTTTCTCAGCCTCAATTGATGTTCCTACAAGGGCAATAATAGTTTCAGTGTTTGCTGGAGCATAACGTAAGTAGTCTTTGATCTTCTCTCCTAAGATGTAGTGTCTACCTCTTTTTGCATCAGAACCGAAGTTCTCAATTCGTAGATCGTGGATAATCATAAGACTATCTACGTATCTAGCACGGTCAGTTAAATTTTTAGCTCTTGAAGCCAAGTTTTTATATACCATACCACCCTTGATATATAAATTTTGGTGAATGCCTGGTGCTACTTTAACAAGTTCTCTTAAGTAGACAGATGCTTGCGCATAGTTCTTTAAAGAATACTCTTCATTAAAGTAACTGTAAGTTTTGTGATTCGCCTCTTTTTCTGCGGCTGTTGAGCCGTATGTAGCGAACGCTGGATCATCGTAGTTTTGTGCATTTGCAATGCTTGCAACCATGATCATTCCTGTAAGGAGTAATAACTGCAAAGATTTTACTTTCATTGTGTACTGTTTTTAAATAAGATTTGATTTATGTTACTAATTTCTCTCTAAAGAGCCTGCAAATATAATGAATTTATTTGAATTCATAACATTTTATTTAAATTTATGACGAATAAACCACTCTCTTATAACAAGTAAATTCACACCTACATGTACATTAAAGTATTTTTCGCTCATTGATGTTGTTGATACAGAGCCTCTTTGTCCTAGGTCAATGCCTACGTTCATGTGTGTTGTTCCATTTTGATCTAACGGTATTCCTAAACCCAAACTTAGTGAAAAATCTTTTATTTTGTTATTATTAACTGTTAAATACGAGGTGCTGTATCGTAAACCACCCCTATATGCCCATCTGTTAAATACGTTTCTTATGTCTGCTCGGTTTGGTGTGTAACTAATACCCATTCTAATATCTTGGTATGCTCCTAAGCCAATAGATTTATTATCTTTAGAAACTTCGTAAGCACCAGTGAAATCTTGGTAGATGTAATCTAACGACAACTCTGTACTTTTTGTGCTATATGTTGCACCAACAGAGTATTTGTCTGGCATTACCATGTTGGTAATGATATTGCTAGATGATACTACTGTTGAGCTTGATGTACCTATTGAACTAACTTTACCAATCTCTTCGATGTCAAAAGTTACCTTTGGTTGGAATGTCGCAGCAATATTTAATTTTTGATGCTTCTCTTTGTTCAGAGTTAAGCTGTAAATAAGTCCTAGCTCATAGTTTGCTTGTGTTGAGTACTCTGATTTCATTGACTCTATTGAGCGATATGAAGTTGATGGACTTACTATTGAGGTGATTTGTGTTAGTGAAGAGCGATCTATGCTTTGATGGTAAAATAGCATATTTGCTCCAATAGACAACTTTGAGTTCCCTTTGAAAGGTATCTCGTAGCCAAAACCACTTTTTATTAAGCTCATACCTCCACTACCTATATGTCTATGCGATATATCACCAATATCTGAGCTCATGTCAGGAAATGTCGACGATTCGTTCACCTCATAGCCAACAGAGCTATATGGGTTCATTAAAAATCCGAAGCCTAAATTTTTAGCAATAGGAAACTGAAAACCTAGCTCACTAATATTAAACTTATTACTTGCACTTGTTCCTACGCCACTCTTTAGGTAGTTGTTGTTACCTTGGATACCAAAGTTAAATAGAAATGTTTTTTGTGGGGCTGCACTCAAACCTGCTGGGTTAAGCCCATTAAGTTGAATTGGGCTTTTAGATGCGAGTCCTGCACCTGACATAGCCTTGTTTTCAGCTGTTCCGAGCGTGTTCATCTGCCCAAATCCATACATAGTGTATGGAGAAAATACGTTCATTCCACTCTCTTGCTGTCCGTTAGCTAAGAATGTAGTCATTATCATAAAAACTGATAATACTAATACTCTGTTTCTCTTTTTATAATGCATCGTTATATTTTAATACTTGGTATAATCCACTAGTTACAATTTCACAATTTACAAATATCGGTATTTTAAATTTGTTTCCAAAATATTTTGCATCTCCGCCTGTAAAAATTATGTTGATATTTCTATTTTTCTCTCTGTACTGTTCTATGTAACCATCTATTTCATAGATGATTCCCCTTACAATTCCGTTCTCAATTGCTGATTGTGTATTATTTGAACAAAGTTCGCTTTGAGCGTTCATTAAGGTGCAAAGTGGCAATTTATTGGTGAATTGGTTCAGAGATTTAAATCTCAGTGATGCTCCTGGAGATATGTTTCCACCTTTGAATATCTCTCCTCCTTCAACAAAATCTATTGTTATTGCGCTACCAAAATCAATAATCAATATATCCTCTTTAGGAAATATTGTAGCTGCACCCACTGCACCCGCTAGCCTATCCATACCTAATGTGTTTGCAGTAGAGTACCCATTAGCTATTGGTATCTTTGTGTTGCAATCAAAATCAATATGTAGCTTACACTTCTCTTTCAAAAAGTGTATTATGTCGCTGCGCTTCTCTCTTACCGAGCAGTATATTGACTTGTTAATAGTATATTTATCAAATATGCTATCAATAAATTCCTTTTCAATATCAGAAACGCTATAACTCTCTTCAATATTGCCTTCTAAAGTCAATATTGATATTTTAGCTCGGCTATTGCCCTCATCAATTATCAAATATCTGTTTTTCATCTCTTTTATATACCTGTTTTTTAGCTATTTACTGCATTTAACATATTGTTGATTATCTCTTTTGCTTCTCTTACGCCTTTTACGTTGCCTATCGACAAAAGTAATAGATCTATTTTTGGTTTCAGTTTAAAATTTTCTGGACTATCTTTTATAAAGCCTTTGATTTTGTCAAATCTGTCGCTTTCATAATATGGTGATTTCGGGTTGTACACAAAATGGATTATCAGTAGGTTATTTTTTATTATCACCTTTTCAAAGCCCATGTATATTGCATTTTTCCTAATTTCAACTATATCTAGTAGTGTTAATACTTGCTGAGGTATCTTACCAAACCTATCTCTTAAAGAGGACTCCATAATATCTCGGCTTGCCCTGCCACTTATTTTATCTATCTTACTATACAGCCCAATTTTTTCGTTTACATTTGAAATGTAGTCATCAGGAATATATGCATCTTCTAAGATATCTATTTGACAATCAGAGATGTAATTTATCTTGTTGTCGCTTACTATTGTACTGTTGTCTGAAGGCAGTGCACCACGTTCTTCTCTAAACTCTAATATAGCCTCATTTAGTATCTTTTGGTAGGTTTCATATCCTATATCAGATATAAAACCGCTCTGCTCACCACCTAAGAGGTTTCCTGCTCCTCGTATATCTAAATCTTGCATGGCTATATTAAACCCTGAGCCTAAATCACTAAAATCCTCTATTGCACGAAGCCTGCGCCTAGCACTCTCTGATATCGCTTCTGATTGAGGCACTAGAAGGTAGCAGTATGCTTTTCTGTTTGTGCGCCCCACACGTCCTCGTAGCTGATGTAGATCGCTAA
>CAMQVM010000062.1 GCA_947038135.1 uncultured Rikenellaceae bacterium | reverse complement strand
AAAAACCATACCTAAATAGTTGATAATAAGTATATTTTAGGTTTTGCGAATCGCCCTATTTAATGATCAATAATAAATAATCGGTGGTTAAGATGAGTGTATCTTGCTTTAGCGTGCTCTTTAAATCCTAATTCCGAAAATGATGTAGCAGTTCGTAATTTTGAAATGGTCTCTATAGGTGCTGGTATAGTTACTGATGCTTACTTGCTTAGAGATAGATAGTCAAGGTTGTTTGTCGATTTTTAGTTTTGTTTCATTTAGTTTTGCCAAAGTAAAATTTATTTATTATCTTTGTCATTTAATTAGTATTGTTTTTAGTGTGTTATGGAAGAGAGAGATTTATCAACCCTTAATTTATTGGGGTATTGCTCACTGCGTGTCTTTTTGTTTAGGTGGCATCAATATCTCTTTAATACACAAAATAGCTTGCTTTTCGCACGCTAATAGCTGAATAACATCACTTTTTTAACTGTTTAAAACATTAATTTCTATATTATGAATTACAAAATCAATTTAAAATTTTGGGCTGCATGCTCAGCCTTGATCATGACATTTTTTGGATGCAACAAAGTGCTTGATGACTCTAAAGATCCAGTTGATACTAATCTGTATCTCACAGTTAATATGCCGTCTCAGTCAGCTAGTGTAGTTACTCGTTCAGCATCCTCTGAGGTTGCCATTAAGAGTGCCTATGTTATTATTTATGGTAAAGATGCAGATGATACTACTGCACCAAAGTATGCCGAACAGGTTGTGCCTGAAGATATCAAAAATGGTACTACTGGTGTAAATAGTAGAATTATTCCATTTTTCAAAGATGGAACCGTTGTAAAAGGAGATGTGATATATGTTATCTTTAACAAAACAATAACCGATTTAACTATTTCTAAAGCAGGGTTGATTGAAGCAACAAAGCTTGCTACTAGTTCTACTGGAGCATCTTCTGGGCTTGCAGATTTGGAAAAAGGGTTGCCTATGTATGGGTTTGGTGAGTGGACTGCTACTGGTAGCCCTATTATTAGTGTAAAACGAGGTGTTGCCAAGGTTCAGCTTAAGCTTGTGTATGGTTCTGAGGGGCATGTTCCGGGTGATATGGGGTCGAGTTATACTACAGAGAATACTACTTTTAAGCTATATCAATTGTCAGATATGGGCTATATCAACGGAACATCAGTAGCAGTAACAGGTTCAGAGCCTATTGCCACAATTACTAATATTGATGAGATAAACCAACCATCTGCAAAAGGAGATGACAATTTTACGGGAGCAAGTTATATTTATGCTTATCCTTACTCTACTCGAACTATCGGAGCGACTCCTATCTCTCTTACAGACAATAAGCCAAAGACAGAGCGTTTGGCTATGATAATGAAGAATAAAACGAGCACTGGTTTTGTATATCATCGTTTAGATATATGTGACCCATCAAGCAAAACATATTTTGATATTATAAATAATTACCACTACACAGTCAAACTTCGTGAAGTTGGTAATGGTGGTTATCCAAGTGCAACCAGTGCATTGATACACGCCCCAAGTAACATCAAATATGATATTATTGTGGAAGACGAGGGTACAGATGTTGTTACCAATGGTCAATATGTATTAAATGTAAATACAAAGAGTTATAAGTTTGAAGTTGCGGGAGCTCCTTCAATAATAGAGCTTGCTCAGGTTAATAGAGTCGCTTCTGAAGATGCTCCTATGAACACACCTTCTGATTTTGCAGTTAGCTTGTCGGGGTTAAGTGTAAGCACAGCAAAAAGTACATTAGCTTTTGCGCTAAATGATGTTCCTGATAAGTTAGATCGTGATGTCAAGAGTATCAATGTTGCAGTGTCAGGGGCAGATACAGGAACAGGTGTAGCAGTTGTTAAATATATTGCCACATTAGGAAATATAGTGTATGATAGTAATCTTATCACGTTAAACTCTAATTTTGGTGTAGTTTCAGCTAAGAAAGCAGGAGAGACATTAACTTTTAATATCTTCAGTTCATCTAACGAGTGGAGCGTCAAGTCATCGGATTACTGGGCGGTAGCTACAAAAACAGATAATATATTAACTGTTTCGATTGAACGAAATGGTACTGATGAGCGTACTGCCAATATAACAGTAAGTAATAAAGCTGGTCACACTATTGTTATTACGATTATACAAGATGGAAATGTGCATCTTATTTGGGCAGATCGTAATGTAGGTCCAACTTTTATAGATAAAACGACAAATCTTCCTATGGAGGGTGATGTTCTTCAGAATGCGTTAAAAGACTATCTGTATAGTAGAAATCACTATACGGTGTGGTATAAAGCAGTAGATGCGTGTAAATCTTGGAGGCATGAGGGGCGTTCAGACTGGTATTTACCTAGCATAGAAGACTTTCGTCTTCTTATGATGTACAAAAAAGTTTTTAACCCAACCTACACAATTTATTCAACCACTTTTGGTGATGTTTACTTCCCTTTATCTGGGTATTCACTCGAACCACATAGTGTTCATGGTAACTATTGGTCAAGTACTTCATATAATGAAACTGATGCTTATGAGTTATTGACACGTCCTACTAATGTTATAGAACATACGTACCCTAAAAGTACTGGTTATTCTATCCGCTGTGTTCGTCGTCCGCCACTTACATAGTTTAGCTCTAAAAAACTCATAAGTTGATTTACGTAGAACCTTTAAAACAAACAGCGTTGTTTGATAAAAGTGTGCTCTTGATGTAACTTTGTGCTGAAGGGTCTCACAATTATTATAAAAAGTAAATTCATACTAGTGTAAATTAACTATCTGTTATACAGATAGTTATAGCTTATTTTAGAGTTGTAGACAAAAAGTGTGGTTCAAAAGCTATAGTTCGATAGTGTTGCAATTGGCAATACTATCGAACTATAGCTTTAAATACCTGTCAATCAATGCCATTTTGAGACCATTGCAAAATTGAGATAGTTGCAAAATTGCGAACTGCTGCATTATTTTCGCAATAAGGATTCAATTACATACTAAAGTGTATTTCATGCATCCCAACCCTCAATTCTTTACATTTCATCAATTTACAGGTGGTCTCCTCCAGCTCGGAAATTCTCTAGTTTTGTAGCAATCTCACAAAACCACACAATCTTATAATATCACAAAAAAAAAGAGAGCCTCAAACTATGTTTGAGACTCTCTTAAATATATACTGAAATGTATCAGTTCAATAAATTACAATTTTGGACCTGCAGCGATAAGTGCTTTCGCAGCGTCATTGTCACAATATTGCTCAAAGTTAGCAATATATTTAGCAGCAAGACTCTTAGCTTTAGTTTCCCACTCAGCAACGTCAGTGTAAGTATCACGAGGATCTAGGATACCTGGAGTAACATTGTTAAGAGCAGTAGGAATTGTAAGGTTAAGGATTGGCATTGTTCTAGTCTCAGACTTCAAGATAGAACCGTCGATGATAGCATCAATGATTGCACGAGTGTCCTTGATAGAAATACGCTTACCTGTTCCGTTCCAACCTGTGTTCACTAAGTATGCCTTAGCGTTGTTCTCGTTCATCTTCTTAACTAGAGTAGATGCATAAGCAGTAGGGTGTAGAGTAAGGAACGCCTCACCAAATGCTGGAGAGAAAGATGGAGTTGGCTCAGTGATACCACGCTCTGTACCTGCTAGCTTTGATGTGTAACCACAAAGGAAGTGATATTGTGCTTGTGCATCATCAAGGATAGATACTGGAGGTAACACACCAAATGCGTCAGCAGAAAGATAGATAATCTTGCTTGCGTGTCCTGCCTTAGAAGGAAGAACAATCTTGCTGATATGGTGAATTGGGTAAGAAACACGAGTGTTTTCTGTCTTAGAACCATCAGAGAAATCGATAGAACCATCAGCATTAACTGTAACATTCTCTAGAAGAGCGTCACGCTTAATTGCATTCCAGATATCTGGCTCGTTTTCTTTAGATAGGTTGATTGTCTTAGCGTAACATCCACCTTCGTAGTTGAATACACCTTCGTCATCCCAACCGTGCTCATCATCACCAATTAGGTAACGCTTAGGGTCAGCTGAAAGAGTTGTTTTACCTGTACCTGAAAGACCAAAGAATACTGCTACGTCACCTTCGCTACCTACGTTAGCAGAGCAATGCATAGATGCCATACCTTGAAGAGGAAGATAGTAGTTCATCATAGCAAACATACCTTTTTTCATCTCACCACCATACCAAGTACCGCCAATGATTTGAACCTTTTCAGTAAGATTGAATAGAACAAATACCTCAGAGTTAAGACCTTGTGCTTTCCAGTTAGGGTTTGTTGTTTTAGAACCGTTAAATACTACGAAATCAGGCTCACCATAGTTTGCTAGTTCGAAGTCAGATGGACGGATAAACATATTCTTAACAAAGTGAGCTTGCCATGCAACCTCAACGATGAAACGTACTTTCATACGAGTATCTACGTTAGTTCCACAAAATGTGTCAACTACATATAGCTTCTTTGAAGTAGAAAGCTGCTTGATAACTAAACCTTTAAGGTCAGTCCATATTTCAGTAGAAACTGGCTTGTTGATGCTACCATCCCACCAAATTGTATTCTCTGTTGTTGCATCTTTAACAATGTAACGGTCCTTAGGAGAACGACCTGTGAAAACACCTGTGTCAACTGCTACTGCACCAGTAATAGTTTCAACACCCTTCTCATAACCTGTAAGGCTAGAGCTAGTTTCAGCTACGAAAAGCTCTTGATAAGATGGATTGTGAACAATCTCTGTCGGTCCTGTGATACCGTACTTGCTTAAATCTAATGTTGCCATAATCTAAAAATGTTTTAATATTTAATAATGTTTTGTTTCTTTTCTCTTTTATCTCTTTATGAGAGTGTAAATGTACAAATTTTTTAGTTAAAACAAGAATATTTTTTAATTTAATCTTGTTGTGTATGTAGCAATTTTGTGTTTTTATTAATCAAATAGTCAATTTGTGTAACTATTCATTATGTAAATCTTGTTAACAATAGATTTATTCTATTAAAATCATCTATTTTGCCCCTTTTATGTAGATGTATAAATAACTCTTTCGGTTACAAATATACAAATTTTTTTCTATTGTTAATTAAATAACACTGTTTTTTTTTATCTGTTTTGTGTTAATTTTTAAAATAATATCGTGTAAAATGGTTCAAAGTTGTTTTTGTGTTCAGTTATATATTTGTGTTACAGTGGTTTAATGTTTGTGGTTCTTTGTTTATATGTTATTGATTAAACGTTATTTTAAATTATTTATTATGTAAATTTTTTTAGTTTTATTTTGAGATATCTATTTTATGTCTATTATATTGGCAGTTTTGATATATTCCAACGAGTTTGTTTCCGTTTTAACATCAAATATTTTGATTTTGCAAAAAATAAATTATCTTTGTGTATATACTAAATTATTTTTATCTATTACAATTGTGATATTTGAAATTTTCTAAATTATGTAGAGAAAAATTGCTGGTTGTCTCTTAAATAGCTCTCAGCTCTTTTAGTTGTCTATCTAGTAATATACAAGGTAGTGCTAAGGTCTGTTTTCTCGCTTCTCTTTTAATGTAAATTTGTTGTTTATTAAATGGAGGTTTCAGTTGTAAAGTAATAAAACATTATAGTTATATCTCAAAATAGAGGTGTAAAAAAAATATTAATAGACACTAAAAACAGTGATAAATTGTTAGGTGTTAAAAAAAATTATGCTGGGACACAGGTGGTTTTTAAGAATTGGAGAGTTAGAAGATAGTAGCGTTTTAGGGTGATGCAAGATGCCAACGAGTTGGTGCATTGTTCATACTCTTTAGGTCAAGATATAGACAGAAAAGGTCAGCCTCAAACATCTGTCAAAGTCGGAAGTGTGGTGTTGACGTATGATGGTATACCTACACCCGAGATAATCAGATGGTCGTTGACTCCAACAATTTTATATAATGGCGTTTTGGTTTTATGTGATGCTGATGAAAACCCAATAGATAAAGTATACTTTGAAGATGCTGCGTGTATAGCGATGGAGATAAATTATATAAGTGAAGGAAGCTCGTCTATCCTTACGCAGATTCACCTTCAGCCTCGAAAATTAATTTTAGGAAACGAGAGGTTAGAGCGCAGGTGGCTACACGCTGCCTCAGCAGTAAAAAAGAAAACGGCATCGCCAACAACATATTTAAAGTTAGCACAACCTATAGGTAAAATAACTCTTGATTTAGATATTGATAATGAAAGCTATGAAATTGAGCGTTTCTGTATAAATTTCAACCAGTCGGTAGATTATAAGGGCGAGCCACAAGAGGAGACTAGAGGTGGTTTCATGTCCTTTTCGATTGCAAATATGCCTGATAAGCTATTAACTCGCTGGGCTGTCCGAGATACAGAGTCTAAAAATGGTGTCTTTGTGTTTAAGCAAGGTGAGCAAAATAGTCCGTTAAAGATTAAGTTTGATGAGGCTTATTGTGTTAATATGCGAAATAGCACTGTTTATCGTGGCGGTGTGTCAACCGATTATGTAATATCTGCTAATGAGGTTGATTTGGCTGGTAAGTGGTTGTATGAAAATTTTAATGTTAAATAGCAATGCGAGAACTTCAAAAACCAATGAGTGTAAATCAGTTTAGTCAACTGCGAAGCATGAGTGTTCCTTATGCTGGAGCGATAGATTTAAATGATGGAACTTTAATATATGTGAGTTTTTATATTTCAGATGTTGAGCCATTTTCTTATAAAAAGCACTGCATTAGGATAGATAAAATAACCCATACTGTAAGAAAAGGTGACACTCTCTATTCTCTGGCACGAAAGCTACATACCTCAGTAGAAGATTTGGTTAGTGTAAATAATATTAAAGATAGTAGAGTTATTATGCAAGGTGTAGTACTAACCGTAGGTACTGAATCAATACAAAGGCTAGTTAATGATGCTATGTATAGCAATTATGGAAGTGTTGGTGGTATAAGGGCTGGTTCTTCTGGTGATGATTTGCTCTCTGCGGTTACTGAAATTCTTGGGTGGTCGTCTGCAAGCGCTTCTGGATTTGAGCATATTGTTAAACAATCTTCTGGGTTGAAGTTTTTTAATGCTGCCAGGGGGCTGGTTGGATCTTCGGGGTAGCAGGGATTACTATATCTGCTATTCAGTTTTATACAAGTAATACTATGGAAGCAAAAGCAGATGCTGTATGCGATATTGTATTTGGAATAGTCGGCTTTTTTGGCTGGGAAGGTGCTACTATAGCAACAATATATTTTATTGTTGATACATATGTAGATGGAGGTTGGCCCACTCTGTTAAAACCAGGTTGGGACAGTATGATGACAGGTCAAAAAATAAATACCCCAAATGGTATTCATTTTGGAACACATAATTTATCTAAATAATATGAAAAATTTTATATATGATATTCACTATGCACTTTATGTAGGGTATGTTGCTATGCGTGATCATCAGCCGCAGGTCGGAGCTACAGCTATTATAGGAGGAATTGCATCTTTTAATCTAGGGGCAGTTTACAATTTTGTTGCGACAGGTTTCTTTAATTTTACGAAAGGGGATGAGTATATTGGTTTATGTTTTTCTTTCGCCGGTCTGGTTGTTTGTAGTATTACAGCTCATATTGTTTTGGGTGATAAAGATATTGCAAAGTCAAAAGAGAGGTGGAAAGGTTACAGTGAAACAAGAAGAATAGTAGCACACTGGATAACTGTAACTGTAATTGTATCAGCACTTTTGCTATATATTATATCTTTATACTCTTACCCGGATTCAAATTAAACTATTAATTTCAAGTATGAGCTACTAAATAGCAAATTAAATAATATGAAAAATTTTATATATGATATTCACTATGCACTTTATGTAGGGTA
>CAMQVM010000061.1 GCA_947038135.1 uncultured Rikenellaceae bacterium | reverse complement strand
TATCGGTTGGTACTCCTCCAGTAAATAGCTACCATATCGACTTTATGTCGCAGGTGCAGCTTGGTGGGTATGTTCGTGACCTACGTAAGTATCGTGATGTGATTGGTGTTACTGGTGATGTTAATGAGGCGCATTGGAACTATCTAATGGATACTTTAGAGCAGATGATTGCACAGAGTACACACTATACTACTAAGGCTGAAACAGACGATTTTATTCATCGTAGCACTTGGGCCGTGAATTTCAAGGGTATGAACGGTATGATTCGTTCGGTTGTATCTGGAAATGCTGATAAGGCAGTAGATTTAATTTGTGGTGATGTATTTAACGCAAGTGCAACAGTGGTGATGGAGAGTCCTGAGCCAAACGAGCTTTTTGAGGCTATGAGCTATGACACTACATCTATATTTGTCGTGAAAGTTAAGCACATGCGTATCAATCATTACACTGGCGATAAGTGGTTTCCGCTTCTTACACGTCTAGTTATTGTTGATGATTCTAAAGAGTCGCAGAGCTCTAATACCTCTTTGGTATTCTGTTTTCATAACGCTATAATAAACACCCTAAACAAAGTACATACTAAAAAACTTGGCTCACCAGCAAATACGCAGCTTAACCTACGCCTTATACTTGAGAATGTAAACGCCTCTTTTTTACAGGAGTTTCGTGAGAAGATTGAGGTGCAAATTGCTGAGTATAGCCGTGAGATATCAGACTTTTTGGCTGGGCAAGATGTTAATAACATCGAGAACCGCATCACACTATTTAAGTTAGATTCGTTTTCACGTCAGGTAGCAAAAGATAAATATTCACTAGAAAAATTACGAGATTTCGTCTTTTTCTTAGAGAATTGTCATAAAAAAGAGAGTAAGCGTATTCAAACCCACGAGCTTATTGAAGAGTTTGAGGGTAGAATGAAGAGCTACTTCTATGGTGGTAACAAAAGTGTAGATATCATCACTATTTTAGAGGGTGGTGGTCGCAATCAGATACAGACATTTGGTGATTACCTTCGTCAAAAACCTTATGTTAACGTCAATGATAATATTAAGTATGCTTGTAAATTGATACTTGATATTATACCTACTGGTTATGAGCGCACGCTTAACAACCACTTCCATAAAAACTTCGGTATCAACCTATTTTTAGAGAAATATCAGCAGCACCTTAATAAAATAGGTAAAGATGCAGATAATAAAGGTCGTTACGAAAAGTTTTTAATTGATTTAGGTATTCGAGATAAATATTTTGCTCTTTCGGATTCTGATAAGAATATCGTTAAAAATTTCTTAGCTGCATTAGGTAACCAAGAGCAGACATCTATTAGTGATGCTGTTCAGATGATTATTAGAGATCTTCTATTTAATCCTAAAGGTGCTCCTAAACCATATATTATATATAACTCGCAGCAGGCGTGGGAGTACAAAGACCTTCTTCCTGACGACTGTTTTGATATCAACCCTTTTGATATTGAGATTGAAAATAGGGTGTCGGGCAGGCTTGCTTATGACCGTCTAGTTGATAGGTTGAAGAGAATTAAGTCTACACTTGCTATGTTTGATGATAGTGGCTCTCTATGGGATCTATTCTGTGAGAATACTACTATTGTTGTAAATGATCCGAATAATCCAACAGGGTATTCAGACTACAACACCGAGTCGGTAAATAACTTCTTGACATTCCTTAATAGCTCTAAGATTACTCTATTCTTAGATGAGGCATATGCAGAGAGTGTGAAGCTCGAAGATACAAATACACCTAAGTGGCGTACTATATCTCGTTATATATTTAATAACATAGCTGCTCAATCGAAAATTAAAGCAGTTGCGTCGTTATCTACTACTAAAAACTTAGCTGCTACTGGTGAGAGGTTAGGAGCTATTGCTATTACCCCTTCAGCAAAAGAGTTTGGTGTGTATGCTCGTAAGTGCAATGGTGCAGACCATGGTAACAACAACTCACTACTTATGCTTAACAATATACTTGAAACAGCACAAGTAGCAAAGAGTGTAAAAGACAGAATTGAGGTAGAGCTTCCAAAAAATGCTTCACGTACAAAAATTAAGCAGACAATAGTTAAGTTTATCATCTCTCAAATTGAGGCTACAAAGCGTTATAATGAGATGAGTAAGGCAACACGTCAACTTCATAAAAGTGCAGGTTTTGAGGGATCACCTCTATATATATTCCTGCTTGATGAGTTGCAGTCGCTTGACAAGTTAGATGTATTGTCGCTTCCTGATGACTTTAAGTATAAAGATGAGCCATTTTTTGCATACTATCAAAATAAGCTTGTTAAGAACCTTAACCGCTATCGTATAAATAAAAATTTCAGAAGCGAGTCTTTACGTCGTCTAAAGGTTGCTAAAGATATAGCTCGTAAGTTGATCACTGAAGATATAGCTAAAGAGTTTGAGATGATTGATTCAGATGGGTCATACCTATTCAACTTTAGAGTTGTAGGTGAGTTCTCTTACCCTGATCTACTTTCGTTCTGCCGTGCGTTGGCTACTCATCGTGGGGTCGCTACGGTGCCTTATCCTACGGGGTTGATACGTTTTTCACTAGGTGGTTATATTGAGGCTACCGAGCATGGGTTGAAAGTATTGTCTACTGAAATAGAAGACTCTTTTGCTATGGTGATTAAGTACTGGATGATGTTTACTAGTAAGCGTCGTGATGCTGCAAACAAAAGTGTTGAGAGCTCTACTTTGCTTAAAGAGATATTTGCTAGTGTTAAAGATCGTGTTTTCATAAAAGATATTATTGCAGACTATAAGCTGTCAAGCAAGTTTGCTAAAGATAAAGCTCCATCGCTCCTTATTGGTAATGTGCGTTCACTATACCACCCATCTTCTGAGAAGAGTGGTGTGACGATTACTACTATCGGACGAAGCAACAACTCGGTTATTGAGCTACATGGTGATATTATTGGATCATGTGCTAATGTCGAGGAGTTTGTTGCTAGTCGTGCCTTTACAAAGGTGTACGAAAATCTTCTTGCGCAGGTTTATAAGCGTGTGCCATCTATCGCCGACCTTGACTTTAACTCAGTGAGTTCTAAATATAGTAAGGCCGTAATACTTAAGTTTATAACCAATAAACGCACCTTCCAGCCAAACCACCATGTTTTGGATAACCCTGAGGAGATGAGTATCATGCGTGAGATTCTTATTGAGATGGAAAACCTTCTGTTCTCGGATAGTAAGATGAAGATTCTTGTGATTAATGCTACTGGTTCAGCAGATCTTGATAAGGCTAAGATTGAGGGTTTAAACACTATCTTGAAGAAGTTTATTCGTGAGATACTTCTATATTTTAACCTACCTTTTGAGAAAGAGAGCTTAGAGCCATCTCGTAAAGAGATAATTGAGGCTGCGGGTGAGTATTTTGAGGAGATAACACAAATTAAACTGTCAGACCTTAATTTAAATATATGGGTTGATGATTTTTTACGTACGCTTCGTAAGTTGCCAGAGTTCCAAAATATATGTATCTCGCAAAGTAGTATTGGGTTTATAATCGATATTATCAACGAGGGGTTAAATTCTTCTGCTAAAGTGTCTGATAAGATGATATATCTATATCTTCTTAACAATGACAACTCATTTTATGAGATGGTGTGTGAGCGCTTGAAGTTCTTTAATGACAAGATTGCTTCTTGTGAAGAGGGTGAGCTAAAGATGTTTACCGAAGAGTTTGTAAGCGATATTATGCCTGCTCAGCTTCGTGATATAAATCGTTATATCATGCGTAAAAAAGATATAAAGATTGCTGAAGAAGATATCTACACTGTTACTCGTAAGGTTGTACACTTCTATATAAGTATGATTAAGCGCACAAAAGGCACAGACTATTATAGCCGCTATGCTCATACGCTTGTACGTCTTGTAGAGACTGCATTTAAGAAACAAAACTCTAGTGTAAATGAGATGGTGCAACATGGTATCTCTATATACAAAGGTTTTGATATGGAGAATAAAGAGGTTATTGAGTTTGGTGATGGGAACACAAAAATCGACTGGATCAATGCATTTATGACTAAGTGTGGTGTGATTAGCTCTGAGCAGCCAGTGCAAGTACATACTCGTATTGTTACTGATGCAAAAAAGCGTGAATATCCGTTCCATAAAATTGACAGGGTAGTAGAGTCTAAAGTTATGCCTGTGGGTGTTGATGCTTCGGATTATGCTAAATATATAGATCTACGACCTGATTCATCTTTCTTCGCCAACCGTCTTCGTCGTTTTGTTAATAGCATGGACTCAGATGATTATCGTTGTAAGGTAGTGAAGCATGGTATCGTTAAAGAGCTTGTAATATTCCAAAAAGGGTATATGAAGTATCTTACAGACAACTATCGTTTGAACTATACAGAAGATATGTCTATCAAAGATATCAAAGGGTTTGTGCCTGATGTAATAAGCTTACTAGGTGCTCCAGAAAAGCTGATCTCATTCCCTCAAATTGGTTATTTTGATATCAAAGGACCAAATGGTAATATCAAAACTATTGTAACACCTCTAAAGTCTGAGGCTGATTACTTTGGTGATGTGAAGAAGCCACGACTTACTGTAATTAATGAAAAGGTGAAAGAGCTAGGAGGCTCTCCACGTCATGGTTCTCTATTCCTTGTTGAAGAGAATGATGGTAGCGTGTTCTGTATCGAAATAAATGGTGATAGTGGTGTAGGTAAGAGCGAGATGATTGCTGCCTTTATACTTCGCTGGCTACGTAACAACCTTGAGGGTATCCGCTCGGTGAAGATGATTGCAGGCGATATGTATCATGAGTTTCAAGATGCTGATGGTAACCTATATGGAATAGGTACTGAGGTTGGTGACTTCTCTCGTACTACCGATTTTGACCCTGACTACATTAGATATTATAAATATCTATTTGAGAGCTCGGCTGATAGTAATGTTGAAGACTTAAACTCTCGTAGCACGGTAAGTGGTATGTGTGACATAACTATGCCTTATAAGATCGATATTATGCTTGCTGCAGGTAATTACTCGAAGTCTGAGGCTGGCATAACACGTGTCGATAATCCTGAAAACTTCTTGCTATATCTTGATGCTCATGGTGAGCGTAAAGAGAAAGCTACAAGTGGCGATGGTCCTAACTTCTATCGTACACTTAAGCGTTATACAGCAAATAAAAATATTGTGGAGGTGATATCTCGTCACGGTAACTACCTTGATGATATCTTAGATTGGGAGCTTTGTTCTTCTGATAAGCAATATTATCTTTGCTCGTCATATAAGCTACTTGATAAGATTGATATAACCGAGGTGGTGTCAATGATCTTTGCAGGTCATACATTTAACCGTGATGGTGTCGATTACTCTATTGATTCTGTATCGTTTGATGTTATTCAAAATAGGTTTATAGCTTCGGTTAGCTATACTCAAGAAGATATTATCTTCAATACCACTATGTTTGTTGATCGTAAGATGTTCAGTGCATTATATGATGCTATTGCTAGTACTCCTGGAGGGCAACCATTTATTGCTGAAGAGGGTCAGAAAGAGAGTGTGCTAAACCTAATCAACTGCCTACGTGGTGGTAAAGATGGTAAGGGTAAGGCTCGCAATATTCAGTGTGGTATGCTATCTACTGAAATTGGTAAGAAAGGTCGTGAAATTACAGGTCCTCAAAAGGCGGCAGCTTCACTTAAGCAGCTGATTCAAGAGGTGCGTGTTAGCACTCCTGAAATCAACGAAGGCAAAATGAAGGTTAAGCGTCTGCTTAATGATAAGTATAATCATATTTTTGATGGTAAAATGAATAGCGACGAGATATGGCGCTACAACTTCTACCTATATCAACTAGAGAATATGCGTAAATGTGATCTTCGCCGTATGGATGATATTAATACTAAAGTAGATATATCTAACCTTGTTGATTATACCTCTGTAGATCCTGCAAAAGAGTTTAGTCCACTGCTTATATCTCCAAACCTTAATATTGAGCTAAGTAGCTTCTCAGAGACTTTTGAAGAGTTGATGAGCTTCCCTAACTATGCTGAGTTTGCCGAGGAGTTTGCGGTGTGTGTTCCTAAGTTATATATCACTGATGGTTATAGCGAAGAGACAAATATCAATAATATGATAGCGCAGTTGCTTATACTTGAAGGGTATATTAGTAGTGATGATCTATCTCGTGGTAATGTTATCGAGAAGGTTAATCGTGAAACTATTGCAGCGGCTAAATATGCTGTTGTTAAGTTTTTAGATGGTCGTAAAAAGGGTGTTAAAGCTGCTTCTACTTCTACTACTTCTTCTTCTGTACCTGCTTCTGCAAAGTCAGATACTACGGCTAAAAAGGGTAAGAAATAGAAGTTATTTCCACAAGTTGTGTTGAACATAACTTAATTATATGCAGCGTCCTAGAATTTTAATTCTAGGACGCTGCTATATTTGTATAATGATACGTTGTAAAACTGAAATATCAAAATGAAGGTATTGCAAAACTAAGAAAAATATAAGCTAGAGGGGGCTACTGATAAATTAATTAGCTGCAAAATATTGATAATTAGTCGACCCTTAAAAAGTATATATAATATTGATGTTCAGTAAAATAAAAGCAAAAAAGTTTTGAAATAAGTGCAGAATTTAGTATCTTTGTGGTATAAATCTTGCATTCTTTGTTATGTGTAATAAGTCTAAAATCGACAGAACTCATAGAACACAAAGTATGTTCCACAGCTTATATGATTTGCTTAATCAGCAACATCCCTTATACCTGTTATCGGATAAAATTGATTGGCAACTATTTGAGGATAAGTTCAGTATCTATTATTGTAAAGATAATGGACGACCAGCAAAATCTATTCGTTTAATGTGTGGTTTGCTGATATTGAAACATATTCGGAATCTGTCCGATGAATCGATAGTTGAGAGGTGGAGTGAGAATGCTTACTATCAATATTTTTGTGGAGAAGATGTTTTTGTTGCAAAGTTTCCATGCAATGCAACAGAGCTAGTTCATTTTCGAAAACGCATTGGTTCAGAGGGTATTGAGCTTATATTGCAAGAAAGCATAAGAGTGAATGACGACGATACAGGAGCATGTAGTGACCTCGCCTTTATAGACTCTACAGTGCAAGAAAAACACATCACCTATCCAACTGATGCAAAAATGCACAAAAAATCATCCAGAAACGCCAGAAAATTGCTGTTAAAGAAGCTTTACCAGTTCGTCAAACCTACACACGCACCATCAAAAAATTAAGTAGAGAACAGCATTTTCGCAATCATCCTAAAAACCGAAAGAAAGCATTAAGCGCAGATAGAAAAATTAAAACTATAGCAGGCAGGTTAGTACGAGAGATAAAACGCAATTTACGAGATAATACACGGTATAACAATTAGTTAGAATTATACACTTCTGTTTTAAATCAGAAGAGAAAAGATAAAATTTATTCTCTACATGAACACTTTGTTGAATGCATAAGTAAGGGCAAGGAACATAAGAAATATGAATTTGGAAATAAGGTGTCAATTATTCGCTCTTCACGCGGAGTTATTTTAGGAGCTTTATCATTTAGAAATGAATACGATGGGCATACTATAGATAGAGCCATGGAGCAGGTTAATCGTATTTCAGGGCGCGTAATAAAAACATTGGCAGGAGATAGAGGTTATATAGGTCAAAAACAATCAGGTGATACAAAGATAGTTATACCCGCACCTCCATTAGTTATAGATAGTAGATATACCAGAAAAAAGAAACATAAATTATTTTGTAGTAGAGCTGGCACAGAACAGGCAATAGGACATCTTAAAAGTGATCATCGTCTTAATCGCAATTTTTATAAGGGTAAGTTTGGAGATGAAATTAATGTTATGCTCGCAGCAGCAGCGTATAACTTCAAAAG
>CAMQVM010000060.1 GCA_947038135.1 uncultured Rikenellaceae bacterium | reverse complement strand
CATATAAACCCACCTACAAGAGGTACAAATACCCCCGTTGTAATTATATCAGATGCTATCCACGATATGGTAAGTATAGATCGTATCTCTAAGGCTATAACTAATGCTATTGCAACTACTATAAATGTTGATATTCTACCCACCCTAAGTTCTTTTTTATCATCGCCTTTTATAGGGCTTATATCAATTGCTAGGGTCATAGCTCCAGTATTGATAAGTGAGTCCATAGTAGACATTATAGCTGCCGATATACCAACAAATACTAGCGCCCCTACGATAGGGTCAAGGTGATCTATTACAATAGCAGTAACGACTCCACCCTCAGGAATAGTATCATATATAGCTATTGCCGCCATACCAGTAAACACAACTATTAGATATAGAGGTATATATGCAAAAAAGCTCATTACTGCCATCTTTTGGGCATCTTTGGTGTTACGAGTTGCCGATATCCGCTGCCATACGTTAGCCTGTATCATCCATGCGCACCCAAATGTAATAACATAAGATAGATACTTTTCAGCACCTGCAAAAAACGAGGTGTAGTTTTTAATACCTTTACTTTCAGCTTTAATGGCGATGTTCTCCCAGCCTCCACTAATATCAAAAGCGTAATATAAAACTACCAAAGCAGATATTAACAGCAATACAAACTGTATAATATCGGTGAGTACAACGCCTCTAAAACCACCAAAAAATGAGTATACAACAACAATTGATGTTCCTATAAGTACCGACTCAGTATATTGAAGACCTAAATAAGTGCCAAAAAAATCACCTATGCCAACCATTTGCGAGGCAGCTGTAACGGTCATAAATAGAGCCACAAGTATCGATATAGCTTTAGCCACTACTTTCGAGTACCTTGCTTTCATCATCTCGCCTTGTGTAAGGTAGTTTACCTTGCGTATTTTCTTAGCAAAGATAATAAGTAAAAAGGTAGAGATAAGCACAGGAACACCATAATACCAAAAGGCCCCAAGCCCATCAGTAAAAGCTAGGTCAGCAGTTGATATAGCTGATCCTGCACCCCACCATGAGGCAATAAAGGTGATTGATAGAGCCCAAAATGGTAGTGTGCGACCTGCAAAAAAGTAGTCTAGTGTTGTTGTGTTTTTTTTCTCTTTAAGTACCACTATTATCAATATTACAAAATATAATATCAGCCCTATTAAAGAGAATATTTGTAGATTTGTCATGTTAAATTATTATTATTTTTCGCCTTCGCCAAAGAAGTCTTGTTGAGCCTCAACCTCTTTTAGCTTTAGTGCATTTAATTCGTTACGAAGCTGTTCGTTCTCTCTTTTAAGGTTGTCGCTACTGTTATCTATTGTCTTAGTTGCATCAATATTTGCATCAATAGCGTCTGCTTCGCTCTGCATATATATCATGTCAAACTTAGGAGCTATGCTCTCAAGCTCAATCTCGCCCGATATAGGAATATGCTTACCCTCAAAAATAACCGAAGCTCTTACTTTTATCTTTCCTGCCTTAAGGCTACTTTGCACCAAAATTGGAGCTGAACCCCATACCATAGCCCTAGGGTTTGTCATTGTAGCACTGTTTGCAAGTAATCGCCCTTCGCCCTCTATTTCAAACTTTACAAAATAGTTATTTAGATGTTTTATCTCGCCTCTTTCGTCAGTTATTGATGCTACAATAGTTACTATATCTGCTCCATCTGCTGTTAAGTTGGTTGACTCATTGTCGACTGTTAAAACTAACTTTGAAGGGCGACGAGAAGGGTATATCTTATGTGTAGCAACAACTTTGCCACCTATTAATCCTTGTGCCTCAAAGTAGCTATTGCCTTCTTTGCCAGAGCGGTTCATCTGTTTGTCTTGCATTATATTGAAGGCGTTATCAAAAGTTACAATCCTTGAACGCATCTCATTGGCTTTTCTCTCTGGGCGTGTGTGTGTTAGTGTATCTTTGCCACCATAGCGTATAAGTTGTACCTCGTCGCAGTTAGTGTATACATCTATATCTTTTGGCGAGAATGGTGTTAACTCATTAGCGATATATATCATCGGTCCGCTCTCAGCCTTTATGTTAGGGTTGAGTATAGGAGAGCGCTGTGATTTAAACATTTGATATGAATATTTAGGTTGTCTAAAAACATCCATTATACCTCCATAAAAAGGGTCAGGGTGGTAACCACGTTGATGGTCAAACGAGTGCCATAGTGTGCCACCAAAAACTCTTGGGTAAGCAGCGTGTAGCGACTCAAAGCTGGTGTGTGGATAGCTTGGGTGCGCATAATGGTGCGATTGTACTATTTGTGCTGCTTCGCCCCATGCAAGTGATACTCTACTTGTTGAGTTGTGTGAGCTCCAGTTGTCTACATTGTCGCCCCACTCACGTGTGTAGTAGCTCTTAAGTGGGTCATAAGCTGATACGGCATACTCTTTTAGCCCCTCAATAGGGTGAGAGAATATTATAGGGAAAACCTCGCTACCTTTAGCTTGTGCATCAGATGCAGTGTAGCACCCCTTGAATGGATACTCTTGGTATGTTATATCATTCACTTTGCGTGCAAAGTGGTCAGGGTAGTGTGTTTCGTTTAGTATTGGCTCCCATAAAAGCACGGCGGTGTGGTTTCTGTCACGACGAATCATTGAGCGGATATCGCTATATACACGCTGTTCAAATATTGGTGCATTGTTCCAAAACTGCCATCCTGGAGTGTTAACAATAACAAATAGCCCTAGCTCATCACAGGCATCCATAAATGCAGGGTCTTGAGGGTAGTGAGCGTTACGTATAATCTCTAGTCCAGCACTACGAAGCTTTTTTGCATCACGGTAGTGTAGCGAGTTTGGTAGTGCATTTCCTATAACAGCAAAATCTTGGTGGCGGTTAGCTCCAATAAGTGGGCGACCATACGATTTGCCATTTAAGAAAAACCCCTCTAATCCACGCATCTCCACCGAGCGGATACCCACACGAGTGTAGTAGCTGTCTATTAGCTCACCTTTCGATGAGGTAATTGTAGTGTATAGCTTATATAGATAAGGGCTCTCTGGCGACCATAGCTCTGGAGAGTCTACTGTTAACGATGTCTTAAATGTTTTGTTACCCTCTTTTTGAAGTGAGCTTTTAACCCTCTTTGAGCTTACTACACTGCCTTTTTTATCTTTTAGCTCAAAGGTTATTATTCCTGAAAAGCTCTTTGTGTTATCGTTTTGTATATTTAGCTGCACACCGATCTTAGCTTTCTCTTCACTAGGTCTTGTGATATAAACAGACCTCCATCGGCTATCTTATCTATATAATTAGCATTTGTTATGTAGGTGTTGTTGTGGCTTATCAACCATACATCACGGTATATGCCTCCATTATATGCGAAATCTAGCATATCTTGTGGCTTTCCTGGAGGATATATTGGATCGTCGCTATTATCGGTCTTTACTGCTATAAGGTTGTGCTCGCCATATTTTAGTAGGTCGGTAGCATCAATCATAATAGGCAGGTAGCCACCATATTGTGTCTTTACCTCTATGTTATTTATCCAGATGGTGCTCTTACCCATAATCGCCTCAAAATGGATAAATACCTTCTTTCCCTCTAGCGATTTTGGTGCGTTGAAGTGTTTTCTGTACCATGCTATGCCTTGGTAATTGGTACATCCACTAGCCTCAGTAGGTAGTAGCTCTAGTCCGTGGGGTAGTGATACTACGCTCCACTTGTTGTCTGAAAAACCAACCTTTTCAGCACCTGAAGCATCGCCTTTATGAAACCTCCATGCGGCCCCTAGGTTGTCTACCTTACGAGGTGAGTTTTCGATGGCGAAAAATCCCGCTGTTGATGATTGTGGTGTGTATAGTTCTTGTGCTATTGATGTTACTGTTATTATTGTAAAAAATAGCATTGCTAAAATTGATCTTTTTCTCATGACCTTTTTAGGTTTTATTTGTAATATGATATTATAATAGGTTCAGTTCTATTTCTTATTTTTCAGATTTGCTACACCCCTCTATTGCCTTTACTCTCTTGCTAGCTCTAAGATCATTTAACAGGTTTGAGTTGGTGTTCAAGTTGTTTCTTGATAATAATTCGTGGTGCAGGTGGTACGTAAGACCTTGGAATTTCAACTTTTGAACGCTGCACCCATTGTACATTAGCCTAAATACAAAATCAGTATCTTCAGCTCCCCAACCTTCAAATGCTGCATCAAAACCATCTACTGCAACTATATCTTCAAGAAAGATACCTGCCATTCCTCCTCTTGCACCTCGAAGTGTTGCTGGGTCGGTGTGTAATTTTAACAACTTATATGTGTTCTTTATACGTATTAGGTTAACGTAGTTCTTTTCTATCTTTTTGAAGTCAAATAGTGAGTAGGTGCCATGTATAACTCCCTCATCTACTACCCGCTCGGTCTCCTCTTTAGATAAAAATGCTCTGTTACCTATTACTATCTTTCTCTTTTGTGCAACTTGTAGGTAGTCTTCAATAAAATTTTCATGCATGATAAGGTCACCATCTAAAAATATCACATAATCGCCTGTTACAGCATTAATAGCCTTGTTGCGGATTCTTGATGATCTAAACCCTTTATCTTCGTGCCATACATGAGTAAGCTCTATCGGATAATCTTTTCGTATGTTATCAATAAGCTCTTTTGTCTCTTGCTTAGAGCCATCATCTGCTATAACTACCTGAGTAGGTGGTACACTTTGTTGCCTCACGCTTTGAAGAACGAGGTTTAGATATTCAGGTCTGTTATATGTCACGATTATTAGCGATACATTCATAGTGATATTTTATCTTATAAAACTTGTAGCTACTCTTATCTCTTTGCTGTGCTGAGGTATAGCAGCTTTATCTTTCATCTTTAAAAGCCATGCAATGTTTCGCCCTAGTAGCTCCATGGTCTGTACCCCCTCAAGATCTAAAAGCATCTCACCTGGGGCTCTTCCGTGTACTATGTTCCAGTATGACGATGTAGCAACAACCATCTCGCCGTAGGTTATATAGTGGTTTAGTCCATCTATTGTGTGAGATCCACCACTTCTTCTTACAGCAGTAACAGCAGCGGCTACCTTGCCTCTATATAATCCACCGTTTGCTGAGCTTACATAAAATGCCCTGTCTAAAAAGCACTTCATTGTTCCCGCTATACCTGCAAAATATACTGGCGAGGCTAATATAATACCGTCAGCTGCTGCCATCTTCTGAATCGTTTCATTTACCATGTCATTATCAATAATGCAGCGCTCGTTTTTTGTTTGTGAGCACATTGTACAGGCTGTACATCCGTGTATCGCCTTTGTGCCGAAATCCACAATCTCTAGCTCTATACCCTCATTTAGCAGCTCCTTTTTGATGATGTTAAGTGCGTGAAAGGTGTTGCCTTCAGCTCTCGGGCTTCCGTTTATTGCTATTACTTTCATAAGCTTATTTCACAATTTTCGTTCTGTAACTTGCCTTGAAATCACCTTTTGTAAGCTTTGTAAACTTCCCTTTCAGCAGGGTTTTGCGTAGTGGTGCAATATGATCGGTAAATAGCATAGCTTCTATATGGTCATATTCATGCTGAATGATACGTGCGCATATACCTCCAAACTCTTCATCATGCTCTACAAAGTTTTCATCAACATATCTCATCTTTATCTTGGTGTGTCTAACCACATCTTCACGAATATTAGGAACACTTAAACACCCCTCATTATACTTCTCTTCTGTTCCAAAGCGCTCATATATATCGGCATTGATAAATACCTTTTTGAAATCTTTAGCCTCAGGATACTCTTCATCTAATATCGAAGCATCTACTACAAATAGGCGCACGCTTTTACCTATTTGTGGAGCAGCAAGACCTATGCCGTCCGACTCATACATTGTCTCGAACATATCGGCTACAAAAGTGCTTAATTCTGGGTAGGTGTTATCTATCTCTACTGTCTTTTTTCGAAGTACGGCTGAGCCATAAGTGTAAATTGGATATATCATTTTAGTTCAATTATATTATTAATATTATTATATACTTCTATTCTGTAAATAACTCTGTAAAATTATTGTTGCGCTAACTTTATCTATTAGCTCTTTATCTCGTCGTTTGCTTTTCTTTACTCCTCCAGCTATCATCGCCTGCATTGCTAACTTTGAGGTGAATCGTTCGTCTTCATAAATCAGTTCTATTGATGGAATCTCTTTTTTAAGCCAATCGCAAAAAGGTTTTATATATTTGTAACTTTCTGATAATTCTCCCGACATTTGTCGAGGTAGTCCCATAATAAAAGCATCAACCTCATTTTCGGCGGTGTATTTTTTTATAAATGCTTTAAGCTCAGATGTTTCTACTGTTGTGAGCCCTGTTGCTATTATCTGTAGAGGGTCTGTAACGGCTATTCCAGTGCGCCTTCTACCATAATCTATTGCTAAAATTCTTCCCATTAACGTGTGTTTTTCACAAAGATAGTGTATATTTGCAAATAATCCTCTTAAATTTGCAAATTTTGAGGTCTATTTTTAAAAATAATTATAAAAAAGTTAAAAGTATTAAATTAAAATATTCAGAAATGACACAAGAAGATTTATTTAAAAAGCTTATTGCGCATAGCAAAGAGTACGGTTTCATCTTTCAATCAAGTGAAATATATGATGGGCTAAGTGCAGTATATGATTATGGTCAGCTAGGGGTAGAGTTGAAGAACAATGTTAAGAAATATTGGTGGGACTCTATGGTGAAGTTACACCATAATATAGTGGGTATAGATGCAGCTATTTTCATGCATCCAAAAACATGGGAGGCATCGGGTCATGTGGGTGCTTTTAGCGATCCTTTAATTGATAATAAAGATTCAAAAAAGAGATATCGTGCTGATGTGCTTATTGAGGAGTGGATAGCAAAGCAAGATGATAAAATTACTAAAGAGGTGACAAAGGCGGCAAAGCGTTTCGGCGACTCTTTTGATAAAGATCAATTTCTATCTACCAACCCACGTGTGTTAGATATAGCTACTAAGCGTGATACTATCAATAGTCGCATGGTGGCTTCTCTTACTGATGGTGATCTTGTAGAGCTGAAAAAGGTTATTGAAGATTGTGAGGTTGTATGTCCTGTGTCGGGAACAAAAAACTGGACAGAGGTGCGTCAATTTAATCTTATGTTTGACACTAAAATCGGAGCGGTGGCTGAAGGTGCAAATACTATCTACCTGCGTCCAGAGACGGCACAGGGTATATTTGTTAACTTTCTTAATGTACAAAAAAGTGGACGTATGAAGATCCCTTTTGGTATAGCACAAATAGGTAAAGCTTTTCGTAATGAGATAGTTGCTCGTCAGTTTATATTCCGCATGAGGGAGTTTGAGCAGATGGAGATGCAATTTTTTGTTCGTCCAGGTGAAGAGATGAAATGGTATGAGCATTGGAAGCAGTTTAGAATGAAGTGGCACCAGGCTCTAGGGTTTGGCGAAGAGAGCTATCGTTTTCATGATCATGAAAAACTTGCTCACTATGCTAACGCTGCCTCAGATGTTGAGTTTAAGTTCCCTTTTGGGTTTAAAGAGGTAGAGGGTATTCACTCTCGTACTGATTTCGACCTTTCAAGTCATCAAAAATTCTCTGGTAAAAAGCTTCAATATTTCGATGCTGAGACAAAAGAGAGTTATGTGCCTTATGTTGTTGAAACATCTGTTGGTGTTGATCGCATGATTCTACAAATTCTATCTGCCGCATATAAAGAAGAGAAGATAACCAAAGAAGATGGTTCGGTTGAGGAGCGTACAGTGCTAGCATTTCCACCAGCATTAGCACCTATAAAGCTAGCTGTTTTTCCTCTTGTGAAGAAAGATGGCTTGCCTGATATTGCAAACCAAATACTAGACTCTTTGATATTTGATTATACTTGTCAATATGATGAGAAAGATAGTATCGGTAAGCGTTATCGTC